>JBAVUV010000761.1:0-1715 GCA_049696955.1 Candidatus Sulfotelmatobacter sp.
CCAGCGATGTCCTGTGACGTCGATCCCGGTGGCAATCGGGGAGCCAACGTTGAGCATCTTGTAGCTGACCAGGCCGGTCAGAATCAGGGCGACGATGATGTAGAGGATGGTGCAAATCACCAGCGAGCCGATGATGCCGATGGGCATATCCCGGCTGGGGTTTTTCGCCTCTTGCGCGGCCGTAGAAACTGCGTCGAAACCGATGTAAGCGAAGAACACCGAAGCGGCGCCAGCCATGATTCCGTGGATGCCATAGTGGCCATTGGGTTGTGCAGGCGGGATAAACGGATGCCAATGGGCATGCGCAATCTGGGGATGGTTCATGAGAAAAATCGCGCCTACAACGATGAATATCGCAACGACGGCAAGTTTGATGAAGACGATTGCCGAGTTTAAGTTGGCGGACTCTTGAATGCCAATGACGAGCACAGTGGTGACGACCGCAATGGCGGCAAACGCCACCAGATTCGCGATCGCAGTGACGTGAGGAAGTGATGACGCGTGAATACTGACGCTGTCTGGCAGCGACATGAACGGCACCCAGTGGCCTGCGTAGTGATAGAGCACGGTGCCGGGCGTGGCTATGATCTGAGGCGGGATGTGAACGTGAAGATCGTCGAGCAGGCTGACAAAGTATCCACTCCAACCGGAGGCGACGGTCGAAGCGCCGAAGGCATACTCCAGGACGAGGTCCCAGCCGATGATCCACGCAATGAACTCGCCCAGGGTGGCATAGCCGTAGGTGTATGCCGAACCGGCGATCGGTATCAGGGACGCGAACTCCGAATAGCACAGAGCTGCAAATGCGCAGGTGATGCCAGCGACGACGAAACTGAGCGCGACCGCGGGGCCAGCGAATATGGCGGCCGCCGGTCCGACGAGCACAAAAATGCCGGTCCCGATAATCGCGCCAATTCCAAGAGTGATGAGGTTAATAGGACCGAGCGCCCGCTTCAGCTCGTGTTCGCCTTCTTGATGCGCCTCCTGCAGAAGCGTGGACATGGGCTTGATCGCCCCGAGTTTAGCCATGTTGAGAGGTTTCTCCCGGTCTTCTCTATAAAGTCCGAATGGACGTCGGTTTTGCCAGCAATATTTGCGTAGCTCGATAGTATCGTAAGCAGCGACTTCCTAGAACTGATCTCATCAATCCTGATCCGGGATAACGCAACGGATCGCGCCCGCTGCCGAAGCCGGGCTCAGGAATCCGCCCGGAGCTGCGGAACTATATATGAGGCCATTTCTTGTCATCAAAGAAGTCCCGGTATCAGATGCAAACGTACTTTGGCGCAATACTCCGTATAGCCGGGCAGATTTTTGGAGAGGAACTTTTCTTCGTCGAAGAGCCGCCAGACAAGACCGAGAATTGAAAGAATGGAGGGGATAAGCCCCCAATAGGAACCGAGCGCCAAAGGTATTCCGATGAAGTAGACTGCCGCGCTCGCATACATCGGATTCCGCACGATGGCGTACGGACCCGTAGAAATTACTTTTTGATCTTTGGCGATCTCGACGGTGGCAGAGCCGAACGAATTCGCTTTGAACACGCGGAATACCATCCACATGCTGACCAGTATTAAAACGTCGCCCGCTATGGAAAGCCCAAAAGGCACGTGCGACCAGCCGAATCTGCGGTCAAGCGCGGGAACAAGGAAAGCCGCGATGGCCGAGAACTGCACGCATAACACGATGATCTTTTGAATCGTTCGCTTCTCTGC
>JBAVUV010000762.1:0-1670 GCA_049696955.1 Candidatus Sulfotelmatobacter sp.
TTGGAAAGAAAGTCGCGCTGCTTTGGGAGTTCGGGGCAATTGGAAGGGAATTCTGTCCGAAGCCGGAGATGTCATTTTGCGCAGCAAATGTCTGCGCCATTCCACCGCCCAAGCTGTGGCCGTCGGCGAAGAACTGATACGACGCATATTGTGATCCAGGCTGCGTCATCTCCGTATAAAGTGCCTCCGCGGCGGCCTGTATTGCTTGATACTGAGTGAAACCCTGATCGCTCGTTTCAGCATCTGAAAGCCAGTTGTTCCAATTTACTGAAGATCCTTTGAATGCGAACACGACCTCGTGCGTAGAGGAATTGACAAACACACGAAACGCATTATCCCCAGACTTATCGAAGTAAGTGACCGAGCCATCGGCGTTGACGAATTGATTTAGCAAGCTTTGGGTCAGTTCCTGCCAGTCACCGCTTGGACTAAGCAGGGCCTGCGCGGCTTGTTCATAAACGCCGCCCTTGGCAAACGCCCACGCCTCGGGACTCTCGCCCGGCGTGGCATAAGCCAACGCAGAAAAGAACGCTGCATCCTGAAGGTTGATCGCGTTGTCACTGCTCATTTTGATGTCCTCACCGGATACAGGCTCAGCGTGCCCGTTACTCAAACTTGCCCCATGACATGACGATGCCCGCCTCATCAGCGTTGCGACTGGCCCTATCGCGCACGCTCACAAAACCAGTTTGCGAGACCGGAATCGCGTCCCTGACTGCAAGGGACACCACTCCGGTGCCCGAGAAGTTCTCAAACACGTGTGTTGCGGTGGCCTTGCCTTGTCCCATATGCGCGACGGCGGCCACATAAACGCCACCGACCATTACGTTTCCAAACAGCGCAAGAGAACCGTCAGCTAACACGTACCCACAGCCGTTGTCGATGTCGATGGTCTCTAAGGCTCTAGGAGGCTCTTTGTCCTTGAGATCCTCATTTAGCGTGTAAAGCGTGGCCTTGCCGCCACGGTCGTAACTCACGACCTCGACGCCGCGAGCCGGCTCAACTGAACGTAACAGCGCGTAAAAAAATCCGCTGCCGCCGATCACCCTGGTCGCGACGGTCTCAAATCGCTGATTGACACGAGAAACTCTCACTCCGCCCGCAACCGCTCCGCCCATCACCACGAGGTCATGTCCCTCCAGTTCGACTGCCGGACCCGCAGGCGCCTCAGCACTGACAATCTCCCATTGCTGTGCCCCATTCTGATCGAGACCGACGAGCCATGAAGATCCAGCGTGGACACCGTCATTTGCATGACCCATGAGTAGAATGTCCTTATTCCATCGCAGACATCGATTGAACCCCGAGGAGAAAAACCTTCGATCCTGTTTTGGAAATAACAGCCGTCTCTCAACGACTTGTCCGCTGGGATCCAGGACCACTATCAGTCCGCCCCCATCAGCCGAGTGCGTTTCACCACAAAGAAGGACATTTCCGTTAGTTAAGGCTACAGCCCCGCGAAATTCAGATTGATATGGCGTTCGGCTGCTGGCGTCTGCAGCCTCCTGGTATTTCCACAACAACTTGCCATCCGCTGTCGTAGAGAAGGCCCAGCCAACGCCGCTCACCCCCGCCACAACAAAACTGCCGTTTGCGGCTCGGGTAATAGCGTTCGGCTGGCCCACCACTCCGCGCACGAGGACTTCTCGATCCACTGCCAACGGCTCAGC
>JBAVUV010000763.1:0-7373 GCA_049696955.1 Candidatus Sulfotelmatobacter sp.
CGATCTGCCTTGCCGACAGTTCCTTTCCGTAAATCTTCCGATTGGCGCCGTTATCGGGACGAATTGTTGATCCCTCGAGTGACACGCCGACAAACGCGCCGCGGGCACGGGAATAACTCAAGATGTCCGCACGCAGGGTGGCGTCCGTTTCCGCCGAAGCGGTGCGGCCTACGGGGCCTGCTGCAGCCGAAGCATCCGCTCCAAGCTTCACTTTGCTGGCGAGAATTCCGCTCGCGCCCCGTTCATTCATTACCAGCAGCACAAAGTCTGTTGCCTCGCCGCCTATTTGCAAGCCAAAGCTGCCGCCCTCAAGCGCCATCATCGTAGGCGCTCCCCACGGTCCTCTGAAGTTTTCACCTCTGCGGCAGGACATCGCACCGCGTCCGTAGCTTCCGCCAACAATAAATGCGGCCTTCAAAACGGAGGGAAAGACAACCACACAATCGGCTTTGTCGAGCAGGTCTTGAGGAAGGTCGTCGGGGACATCGAGAATTTCCTTCAACACGGTGCCGCTGTTCATCAAGCGGTCTTCGTCTTTTTCCGAATCAGCTGCGAAAGCTGAAGAGGAAAGAACGGGTGGAACTACAAGCAATACACTCATCACATACGTCATCAGCTTTTTCATGTAGTTTCCTTTTCACGTAATTTAAACAATTCAGATCGCCAACTGCACCTAGTGCTGCACGACTGCATGCGGCCTATAAGAGCGCTACCCTTTGGAGTACTGCCTTATATCACATGCAACGCGCTTGCCAAACTACTGGGTGCCTGTTCGCAGGCGAATCGGCTTCCGAGATGGCGAAAGTTATTTATCCGAAACAAGCTTTTCGGTGCAGCGTTGGCACGTTAAGTGCAATCGAGTTGTCAGATGAAGGATGAGTGGAAAATTACGCCAACAACAAAGGTCACCTTCGCCGTCCCGCCTTTAGAGACTTCCGTCCTGCTGCGAATGTGGCCTTTGCGTATTCGAGTTTTGAAGGCAATGCAGAAGACTTACTTGAGAAAATGCGGAGTGCTTCGTTAGGGAAGCCTCGACCTGTAATCGCGCGCCAGCGTGATCGGCAAGTCCTTAATTTAAATGCTCGGACGAGTCAACAAGTGGATGGCAGGCGTCGAAATGTTGACACGCCGGGAACACCATTTGGAGCAGAACGCTACGGTCTTAAAGACCGCCGAAAAAACAGGCGGACAAAGTATAGTTCTCCTCCTGCCAACGTGGCCTGCACGACGCTCTCGAAACGACAGGCCATTGGCTGGCTTGAGGATGTTCGACGATTCAGCGTGCGGGGGCAGCCTCCGCAGGCCAGTACGGCTTATCTGCATCTGCCAAGTAGCCATCGGCGTAGCGATCGTGATGGCGGACCCAGGACATCGTGAAGGGCAGACTATCCTCATCGCGGCCTTTGGGAACCAAGTCGAGGTAGTTGTAAGTATTCACCACGTTTTCAGTCCCGCGAGCGTAGGCGGAATAGGTGTGAAAAATTTCGCCGTTCTTGCTCTTATAGAAAACGCTGATCCCGGGGGCTTCTGCACTGGGAAACTCCACCGAGTCGAAGTTATAGTCAACTTTACCTGTGGCGATTTCGTCCGGTGTGAAGGAAGCGCGGTAATCGTAGTTGAAGTCCGTACCGAACGATGAGACCCAGGCGAACCTCCAGCCCATGCGGTTTTTAAATGCTTCGATTTTGGACAGGGGCGCTCGGGAGACTGCCGCGAAGGAGACGTCGCGTTGCGCCAAATGCACCAGCCCGCCATCCGTATGATCCATGTTGAAGGAGCAGCTGGGGCAGCCTTCGTTCCACTCCGGACCGAACATGAAGTGATAGACGATGAGCTGGCTTCTGCCCTCGAAGAGATCGGCCAGAGTTTTCTTCCCGGCTGGTGAATCGAAAACGTAGTTCTTTTCGACCTTGACCCAGGGAAGCTGGCGGCGCTCAGCCGCGAGAGCGTCGCGCTCACGCGTGAGCTGCTTCTCCTTGACCAGTAGTTTCTTCCGAGCCGCAAGCCATTCATCTCGCGACACTATTTTCGGGTTGTCAATCGTGTTGGTCGACATTTTGATTCTTCCTTTCATCTGAGTTCACTGGTGAGTTCACTGGGATTTCTCCTGCTGCGTTTTTTTGCGAGAAACTTTCACAGCTAATGCTGCCAGACCGCCGGTAGAAATCGCTCCGGCGAGGACTGCTCCCATGGTTGCCAAACAGAACGGGCACATGGTTCACCTCCTGGGTGGCGAAGCTCTTTTGACTGCTAAGCCGCCTCTATAAGAATGACGTGTGAAGAACGGCGATTTCGACACACGTCGTTTCGTTTTATTCGCAACGTCACCTCAAAATCGCCGCGGTCTCCGGCACGAAACCTGCGAACTGGCGCTCGAGCGCCTTGACTACGCCAGTGCGCCAGCTCGCGGCGATGGACTCGGACGCGGGGTCGGGAAAGATGTCGTCTTCGCCTCTTTCCAATCCATCAAAGATACCCTGCGCCGCCAGCTCGGGCGAGGCCTTCGGTATGTCGAAGCCGCGGTTCATATCTGTGTCGATGGGCCCTAGGACGACGCCATGGACCGTTACCCCTTGGCTGGCCAAGAGCGCTCTCAGTGATTGCGTCATGTTGAACGCGGCTGCCTTCGAAATGGAGTAGGCGGGTATGACCGGCAAGGCAGCGAGCGCCACCAGGGATAGGTTGTTGACGATGGCTCCTTTGGAACGCTTTAGCAGTGGTAAGAAAGCGCGCGTCACATTGAACACTCCGAAGAGGTTCACGGCGAAGTGTTGCCCGATTGCGTCGAGATTGCTCAGATCGTCGTAGAGAGCGATGCCGGCATTGTTGATGAGAACGTCGAGAGATTCAACTCTCTTGACAGCTCCCTGAATCTGCTCAGCGTTAGTCACGTCCAAGGTCAGGGGCGTGACGCGCCCATCTACGTTGGCCAAAGGCTGGCGCGTGCCGGCATACACCCGCTTTGCGCCTCTCCTTAAGGCTTCCTCTACCAACGCCTTTCCTATACCACGGTTGGCTCCGGTTACCAGAACTGTTTTGTCTGCGATTGTCATATACCCTCCTGCTGATTAGGCGTCTCGGGACTGCCGTTAACCCGCCTTCTATAGGGAAGACGGGTAAAGAGAGTTGATTTCGACAGAGGAAACCAAAAAAAATTATCCGCGTCTTTGGAGCAGAAACTGTCTCACTGCGGGGTCCTCGGCCAGACCAATCGCCCGGTCAAATGCCTCCACGGCCTCAGTTGTTTTCGCAAGCCGTTGCAAGAGGTGAGCGCGCACGGCCCAGTAGGGCTGATACGCGGAGACTGCGTCCAACTCGATCTTATCGAGTGCTGCCAGTCCTGCTTCTGGTCCGTTCGCTTCGCCAACTGCTGCGGCGTATCCAGTTCGCGTGCCGAGTGTCGGGGAGATGCGGAGGAGCTGTTGGTAAAACAGTGTGATCGCTTTCCACTCGGTTCGGCCGCTGCGCGCCCGCTCCGCATGTACCGACTGAATCGCGGCCTCGAGTTGAAACCGGCCGGCATGGCCGCGAGTGGACGCTTCGACAAGATGTTGTTCTGCCTCCTCAATGAGTGGCAGAGACCATTGCTGGGAATCCTGCTCAGAGAGAGGAATGAAGCAACCATCCCGTCCCCGGCGGGCCGGCCGCCGTGCTTCGCAGTGGAGCATGAGAGCCAGCAACCCCTGGACTTCTGCTTCTCTGGGCATCAGTTGGAGCAGGACGCGTCCCAGCCAGATCGCTTCCTCGGCAAGTTCCCGGCCGCTCTGGTCAGTGCCGGCCATGTCATCCCAGCCAATCCCAAAGGCGGCATAGATCGCTTCCAGGACGGCGTCGAGCCGCTGTGGCAGTTCCCCTTCCTGGGGCACTTCGAACTGAATGCCGCCGTCGCGGATTTTCGTCTTGGCACGCACGAGGCGCTGCCCCATCGTCGCCGGCGAGAGCAGAAAGGCGCGGGCGATGCTCGCGGCATCGAGACCAAGAACGGTCTGGAGCATGAGGGGAGTGTGCATGGCGGGATCGATCGCCGGATGAGCGCACACGAAAAGCAGCTTCAGCCTTTCATCTGGAAATTCCAGCGACAAGGTTAACTCCCTGGGTGGCTGCTGGAGAAGCAAGAGAGTGGGCTCACTCGCTTCCACTACTTGCCGATGACGCACGAGATCGATGAAAGAGCGGCGCGCCGCCGTCAGCAGCCAGGCCTCCGGATTTTGCGGCACGCCGTCTCGCGGCCACGCCGAGAGTGCCGCCACTAACGCGTTGCTGAGAGCGTCCTCTGCGCTGGCCACGTCACGCGTGTGCGAGGAGAGATACGCCACCAGACGACCGTAGGACTCGCGGGCCACGCGCTCGATGGTGCGATGAGTGTCGTCCCGCCCGCTTGCGTTCATCCCGTAATCCGCAGCTTGGATTGTGTGGCGAGGGGCCGAACCTCCACGGCGCCGAGCGCCGCGGCGGGGCAGCGCGCTGCCCAATCGAGCGCTGCGTCAAGCGACGGGAGTTCTAGAATTGTGAATCCGCCCAGTTGTTCCTTGGTGTCGGCAAAAGGGCCATCCTGTACACGTCGCTTTCCGTCTTTAATCCGAACTGTGGTTCCTGTCTCCGGCACTTGCAGCGGCTCGCCGCCAACAAAAATGCCAGCCTCGACCATGGCTTTGTGGTATGCGCGCCAGGCCCCGGTGTAGGGCTCGGTTCCGTCGCTGTTTCGTGTAGCGAAAGCTTCCGGTGACTCGTAGATTAGCAGAGCGAATTGCATTGGCTTTTCTCCTTTGGGAGCTATTTTGGACGCCCGTATGCGCCTGAATGTATGACGTATGGGAAGCGGCCCATTCGACAGGGTTCCTGAAATCTACAGGAATATCAAGAGGACATAAGGGATTCGCCGGGCGTTTCGAGCTGTGGCACTCGCGCGAGAGTATGCCGTTTTGTGCCGCCGCGCAATGTCATCGACTTCCGGATCGGTTCGACCCGGTTCGTTTCGACAACGACAGGATCGATCTGGTCATGCCGGATTGATAAAGACGGCTCGACGCGCTCCCCAGATCGGGCTCTTCGACGCACCAAGGTGGGTTCGGGGTTGCGGTGTCATCGGGCCGGGTGCCCAGCATCATCTTTCTTTATCTGTATCTGTACCTGTATCTGTTGTCTATTATCAGCAACTGCTGCGTTGCGCTCTCTGATTTCATATCTTCGGTACTCACTGGGCGATACTCCCGTATGAAACTCGAAGGCGCGGACGAAACTAGAGGTGTGATGATAGCCAAGTGCAGATGCGATCTGTTTAATCGGCATGTCCGTGGTTGCCAACATCTTCATCCCCGTTCGAAACTGGCAGTTGCGGCGAAAGCTGCCTACCGTGAGCCCGGTTTTGACTTTAAACAAATGGCTCAGCCTCGAAATGCTGAGGGTACAACTGCTGGCAAGATCGGCGAGCGTGCGGGATGAGTTTTCGTTCAGGAGCCGAAGCGCTTTTTCGATCCGGTAATCACTCCGAATGACTTCCATAACTCGTGATCCTAACTGACCTGGGGTCGGCGTATGGGAAATTGCTTGTTGGGATCAACCGGGTTGTGCGCACAAAGCAGATTGACGGCGCAAGATCAAAACTGTTGTAGCCACACCAACTCGGATCTCCTGTAGGAGCGAGAAGCTGAATCCCCAAGCATTCCAGTCAGAGATAGCATTTTGATCGCCACCTGCGGAAGGCGAGCGTATTCAACCCGATGGCAAGCAGTTGCTTCTGTTTTTTCGCACGCAGATCGTGCTCCTTATTGTTCCTTGCGATTCAGTCTTTGAGAGGAAATTCACTTTGCCGAGTGCGCATTTCGACAGCAAGGTCATTATTTCGACACACCACACCTTCCCCGCCCTGGCTGATGTGGTGCGTATGTTGGGACACGAGCGCGTGCTGTGCACAGGAACTTCTCGCAATCACGGCGCAAAACAGCTTGAGAAATCAGAATTCGGTCTCGCAGCGTCTCCACGACAGAGCCAGGTGAGCCTAAGCGAGTAATTCGGCCACAAAGACGCTGTCCCGCACAATGTTTGTTTTACTTCAGCCGGACCACCGAGTCCGGCGGAGATCCGTCCATGGACCGCCATCCGCATAGCGCTCGGGATGAAGGACCTTTGAACGAGGGTCTTCCGCGGTGTCGAGTTGAAGGACCATCCACTTCGGATACGGAACGCCGGGATCAGACGCTGCGTCCAGAAGCTTGACGTCGTCCTCCGAGAGCTGAAGGTCGACGGCAGCGACGTTATCCTCCAGTTGCTCGGCCTTGCGGGCAGCGACGATCACGCTGCTGACCGCGCGGCGTCCGAGCACCCACGCCAGCGCCACACGCGCCGGGCTTGCGTCATGTCGATTGGCTACTTCCTTCAAAACATCTACGACGCGGTAGCCCATCTCCCGGTCGAAGGGCACGAAATTGCCCGCTTCGGCGAAACGTGTGCCGCCAGGAGCGGGGTTAGCGCGGGTGTATTTGCCCGAGAGAAATCCGCCCGCCAGCGGGCTCCAGACCAGGAGGCCAAGGTTGTGATATTCGGCGAATGACTGGAACTCATATTCGAGACCACGGCCGACGAGACTGTAGTACATCTGCGCGGTTACGAATTTCTCGATCCCCAGGTGATGCTGCAGCATGACCGCGGTGGCCGCCTGCCATGACAAGAAGTTGGACAGTCCGATATAGCGGACTTTTCCCTGGCGCACAAGATCTTCGAGCGTTCGAAGAGTTTCTTCGAGGGGCGTGTTGCTGTCCCATCCGTGCACCTGGTAAAGATCGATGTAATCGGTCTGCAGGCGTCGCAGACTATCCTCCACTTCGCGCATGATGTTCACGCGGGTCGCGCCGCTCCGGTTGAAATTCTCGCTCATTGGCAGCCGGACTTTCGTGGCGAGAACAATCTCGTTCCTCATACCTTTCAAGGCATTTCCCAACAGAGTCTCGCTCTCACCGAGGCTGTACACGTCCGCTGTATCGATAAAGTTAATTCCCCTGTCCATGGCTAACTTCACCATGCGCGTAGTGTCCTCCTGGCCCAGGTTGCCCATGTTCATCTTGCCGCCGAACTGCATCGTGCCAAGTGCCACGCTGCTGACGATGAGTCCGGTATTCCCCAGTTTCCTGTACCTCATTCCACGCTCCTCGACAACTCTCGTTCAATCTCGTGCGTCAGTTTGAAGGGCATTTTGATCGCCATCTGGGGGAACCATAGGTATTCGCCGCGTCGCAGGGAGTCAATAAAAAGCTTTGCGAGTGCAGATGCTCCTCCTCGTTGTACTGTCGCCATCCATTCTGTGAGACGAAGCTCGCAATTGTCGAGTGCGTATTTCGACAGCAAGGTCGTTATTTTGACGTATCAACTTCACTCAC
>JBAVUV010000764.1:0-7275 GCA_049696955.1 Candidatus Sulfotelmatobacter sp.
GAGGCGCACCTCCTCGGTCCTGTCAAAGGCGACGGCAAACTTACTTTCGATAAGCTCACCGACCTTTACCACTCCGGCACGAAGCACGAAGAAGATCAACCGTCGCACCTGATCATTCACGACACAAACATTTGCAATACGCGGTGCGTAAAGGAATATGGCAGCCCGTGTCAGAATTTCTGTCCGGCGAATGTCTACGAAATGGTCGATGACGCCACGCAGCCAAACGGCAAGCGCATCAGCTTGAACCCTTCAAATTGCGTGCACTGCAAAACCTGCGACATCGCCGACCCCTACCAGATCATCACCTGGGTTCCACCGGAAGGCGGCGGCGGCCCGAATTACGACGGGATGTAATTTAGATTGACAAGGTCCGCGAGGAAGCTTGATGACGCAACGCTCCGCCGCCCGCCTGGTATCAATCCTGCTCCTGGCTATTTCTGCGTTCGCCCAGCAGACACCTCCGCCTTCGCCTGCACGTCCCGCTGTTCCCTCCACCGGCTACGCTGGACTTGACGAGTACCGCGCCTCGCGCACCGCCATATACACCGATGACTTCGGAGAACTGAAACGCTACCGTGATGCCGACACCGCGCTCGCCCCGCCCGCGGCGAAAGAGAATCGGGTCGTGTTTCTGGGTGATTCCATCACCGACTACTGGAAACTGGCAGACTATTTTCCTGGCAAGCCTTACATCAACCGCGGCGTCGACGGACAGACCACGCCCCAGATGCTGGTGCGCTTCCGCCAGGATGTGATCGATCTTTATCCCAAAGTTTTGATTGTGCTTGCGGGCACGAACGACATCGCAGGCGTCACTGGGCCTGCGCGTAACCAGGACATCGAGGCAAATTACGCAACCATGGCCGAGTTAGCGCGTGTGCACCACATTCGCGTGGTCTTTGCCTCACTGCTGCCCGCGCATAATTACACCGAGGAGGCGAAGGAGTCTTTTGCGCTGCGTCCGAGTGAAAGAATACTGGGGCTGAACGCCTGGCTCAAGGATTACTGCGCTAAGAACGGCCTGGTGTATCTGGACTACTTTTCGGCGCTCGTGGATGACCGAGGCATGCTTCGGCGCGATCTCTCGGACGATGGATTGCATCCGAATGCGGCCGGGTACAAGATCATGGCTCCGCTCGCGGACAAGGCAATTGTCACCGCCCTGTCGGATAAGCCCTGACCAGACAAGATATGAGCAATAAAACGGTATGACGATAAAAGATAGAAGGACCCGAATCCCATGAACTCACCGCGCAATCTCCGAAAATTTGCGGCCCTTATTTTTTCTTCATCCTTTCTTTGTACACTCGTCGTTTCAGGGGCCAGCGTTCCTGCACTGGGCCAGCAATCGGCTCAAGCGCCCGCAATTCCCTCCACCGGCTTCGCGGGACTCGACCAATACCGAGCCTCGCGCATTGCCGTCTACACCGATGACTTCGGTCAACTCGCACGTTACCGCGACGCCGATGCCGCCCTCAAATCTCCCGCGCCCGGAGAGAGTCGCGTCGTCTTCTTCGGCGACTCCATCACCGATATCTGGCATCTCGA
Source organism: Candidatus Sulfotelmatobacter sp. (assembly GCA_049696955.1). GTDB lineage: Bacteria > Acidobacteriota > Terriglobia > Terriglobales > Acidobacteriaceae > Sulfotelmatobacter. Next base: position 1,552 of record JBAVUV010000764.1, read on the forward strand.
CGAATATTTTCCCGGCAAGCCCTACATCAACCGCGGTATCGGCGGGCAGACCACTCCGCAAATGCTGGTTCGCTTCCGCCAGGATGTGATCGAGCTTCATCCGAAACTCGTTGTCGTTCTCGCCGGCACCAATGACATTGCCGGCAATACCGGGCCCATGCGGCTTGAGGACATTGAGGCCAACTACGCGTCCCTGGCCGAACTCGCGCGTGCGCACGAGATCAGCCTGATCTATTCGTCCGTGCTTCCGGTGAACAACTACACGCCGCGCGCCCGCGATTTCTTCGCGCAGCGCTCGCCGGCCAAAATTCTGGAACTGAACCGTTGGCTGAAGGACTATTGTGCCTCGAATGGTTGCCTGTATCTCGATTACTTCAGCTCTATGGTCGACGACAAGGGTTTTCTGAAAAAAGATCTCTCCGATGACGGTCTGCACCCGAATGCCGCGGGATTCAAGGTAATGGCGCCGTTAGCTGAGGCTGCGATCGAAAAGGATCTGGTCTCAGCGAAACCTTGAAACCTTTTCGTTCCCTCCAGGCTCTATAATGAACTGAGTTTCCGACCGCCCGGCCTTCGGGCATACCCAGGCTGTGGCGGCGAGGAATAGTTTTCTCCTCGAACTCCGCGGCAGTTCTCAGCATTCTCTGCGATAAAAGGTTTGAAACGCAGAGTTCGCGGAGAACATCTCGTGGCGATCGGTGAGAAAATCTTGTTCCGAGGGTGCAGGTGGAAACGCCCGCGCCTCCCGCGATCCGCGAGGGTCGCATTGGAAAGGAAGCGGCCGCCGGGATCTTCCCGCCTGTTCGTTTTCCTTTTCAGAAACAAAATTGAGCCATCGTGCCTCTCACCGACAAATTCGGCCGCCCCATCACCGATCTGCGGATCTCCATTACCGACCGCTGCAACTACAAATGTGTTTATTGCCGCACCGGCAACGAGGGAGCACTGTACGGCGACCTGCCTTTTGCGGATTATCTGCGAATGGCGCGAGTGTTGGTGGGGATGGGCGTGACCAAAATCCGTTTGACGGGCGGCGAGCCGTTGCTGCGCAAGGGCGTCGTCGAGTTTGTTCGCGAACTCTCAAAACTTCGTCCTCCGCAAAATGGAGCCCCGGACGCCCTCGCCCGGGGTAGTGTCACGCAGTCATCGGCCGACGAGGGCGCCCGCGGCTCCATGGCCAGTTTGAACTATGAGACGCTCGATATCGCCCTCACTACTAACGGCCATCTTCTCGCCGACATGGCACGGCCGCTCAAGGATGCCGGACTGACCCGCGTAACAGTTTCCATGGACGCTGTGGATCCTGACCGGTTCGCGCGCATCACGCGTGTCGCCAATGGATATGACAATGTTCTCGCTGGCATCCGCGCCGCGCGCCGTGCTGGGCTGTGGCCGCTGAAAGTGAACTGCGTTCTGATGCGCGGTTTCAACGAAGATCAAATTATTCCCTTCGGCATGTTCGCGCGCGAAGAAGGCGTTACGGTGCGCTTTATCGAATTCATGCCGCTCGAAGAAGGACGCACCTGGTCGCCCGATACAGTGGTCACGCTCGACGAAATCCTGACCCGCATGGGCGAATACCGTCCGCTGGTCGAGATCCCGCGGGCGCGCTCGGAAACTGCGCGGCGTTATCGCTTTGACGACGGCATCGGCGAGATCGGCATCATCGCGCCGGTGTCTCACCCCTTCTGCGGCCACTGTAGCCGCATCCGCATCACTAGCGACGGCAAAATCCGCACCTGCTTATTCTCGGTGTGGGATCACGACCTGCACGCCCAGATGCGCCGCGGGGCTTCAGATGATGAGCTGGAAGATTTCATCCGCGGAGTGGTGCAACACAAAGAAGCACGCCACCACATTGGAGAACCGGATTTCGTGCCCGCGTCGAGGACGATGGTGCATATCGGGGGGTAGGCGTCAACGCTTTTCTTACCTTTGTTTTTTCGAGAGCTTGTATCCGAGGCCTCGAACACCCTTCAGAGATGGCGAGCGTTCGTATACCTCCTCGATGACTTCAGCGCTTGCGTAATCGGGTCCCTTACTGGGCTGAATAGGAGCGAAGACTCCCAATCTCCGCTTAGGCCGTATCCAACTCTTAATTATTTTCTCGCCAACGGCCACGTCTCTACTGAAACTGATCTCGGCGCCATGATCCAGTTCATCATGAATCACGTTGAGATCCTTGAGGCCACGAAACCTTATCCTCACCGTTTTTCCTTCGGGGTTCTTATAGTCCGTATTCCCGCGTTTGCCGAGAGTGATGGCCTTCTTGTGCGCCTCCTCGGGAGAATCGGCTCGAATCAATGTGCAATTGGTATGGACGACATTGCGCCGTTCGCCTTCGACCCGGATCTCTTCTACAAGATCAGCGAGATACCACTTTGCGTTCTTCGGAATGAATCCCATCTGAGTAGGTCTCCACGGCGGAATGGCTGATTAAATTAACATATGTTCGTGAAAACCGTATATGCGATGACGGCAGTAGCTGCTGTCGCCATAGCTTTCGTTTTAGAAGCTAGTCCGCAATCCCCGGCTGCGCTTTCCTACCTCGGCTTCGATCGCAACACCTACCCCGGCGATGCCAATCTGAAAGCCCTGCGCCAGACTTTTTCCTACACCGGCTATTGGCTCAACGACCCTCCTGGCGAACGCACGAACACCTGGGCCGGCCACCGCGCCGCCGTCGAATCCGCCGGCTTCGGATTCCTCGTGCTCTTCAACGGACGCCTGTACGGGGAACTAAAGAGCGTTGCCAACGCCTCGCGAGTCGGACGGTCCGATGCGAAAGCCGCCATCGCTGCCGCGCACCGCGAAGGCTTTCCTCCACACACAATTATTTTTTTGGATCAAGAGCAAGGCGGCCGTATGTTGCCCGAGCAGAAAGCCTATATCTACGCCTGGGTTGACGCCGTCATCGCCGCTGGATTTCGCGCCGGCATCTACTGTTCCGGCATTCCCGCGGCAGACGATAACAATATCGTGACCGCCGAAGATATTCGCCAGGGCGCCGGTGGAAGGCAGATCGTTTACTGGGCGATCAACGATGCATGCCCGCCCGCGCCGGGCTGTGCTTTTCCCACGCTGCCGCAAAACCCTGCCGACAGCGGTGTTCGCTTCGCCGAAGTCTGGCAGTTCGCGCAATCGCCGCAGCGCAAAGACGTCGCCGGGCATTGCACCAACTATAGCCATGATGGCAACTGTTACCCTCCCGGAATTCCCGCCGTTCAGCAATTGCATGTGGACGTAAACACGGCCTCGTCGCCAGATCCCTCGAACGGTAGAACGCACTAACCATCGACGAGCGGACCTGCGTACTGATCAACCAAGTCAAGGTGAAAGACGACGTTAGACGCTGGGCGCGCGTGACGCTCGTACGCCTGAAGCGCGCAGTTGCCGCTGCGAAGGGCTATCTGCGAATTCCCCCGTGCCACACTCCCGCATGCGGTAGAATAGGTAAAGAAGAAATGTCCGCCCGCACCTTTACTCTCGATGAAGCGCAAATGCTCCTTCCCGTGCTTGAGTCTCTTTTGCGCAACGCCATAAGCGGCAAACAGCTGATGGAAGAAGTAGAAGCCGAGATGCAGGAGCTCAGCCATCGCATCTTTCTGAACGGCGGCACGCACGTCGATGTCGTAGCCGTCGCCCGCCGCAAGGCCGAGCGCACGAAAGCTGAACAACGTGCGAAGGACGCTCTCGCTGAGATCGATTCCATCGGTGTACAGGTGAAAGATATCGACATCGGCCTCCTCGACTTCCCCTGTGAAGTGGAAGGCAGGACAGTCCTGCTCTGCTGGAAAATGGGAGAAAAATCCATTACGCATTGGCACGGTCAGGAAGAGGGATTCGCCGGCCGCAAGCTGATCGACGAACGAATTGCACGGTCGAAACGGGCGAATTAGGATACAGATCTCGCTCCCACCTTTAACTTCATAGTCAGTCCACCCCAGGCAGCCTTCCGAAATTGCCAGCCAAAGATGCGCGGGGAAGTCATCTTTTCCACAGGACGAGTGTGACGAGGCGCACATCGCACAGGGCCGGGCAGCGGCTACTCTTCCCCGAGGTCTGGCCGCTTGTGGCTAGCGCAGTACAGTTATTCTGTGGAAATCCTGGAATCCGCCACCAAAATTGACAAAAGTTGACAATCCAACCAACTTCTTGCCCGGCAATCTACTCCAACCCTCTGATGTTTACGTGAGGAAGTAGTAGGCTCACTGTCGGTTGCAGATTTAGTCTGCGCCAGAATCCTGTGAGCCAGATTCGCCCGTTCGTGGTGCTGCCGTTGCGAAGGCAAGCCCCCCGGGCCAGAGGAAACACAATGAAGCTCCCCCGTGTTGTAAGTTTCTTAGGTCTTGCATCACTGCTGATGGTTTTGCCAGCAGCTTTCCCTTCTCCCGCCGCCGCGCAAGTTGGAATCGGCATTTCGGTGCGCATCGGTCCTCCTGCCCTGCCGGTTTATGAACAACCTCTATGCCCCGGCGAAGGTTATATGTGGACTCCCGGCTACTGGGCCTGGGATGACGACAACGGCTACTACTGGGTGCCCGGCACCTGGGTGGAAGCTCCCGAACCTGGCTTATTGTGGACGCCCGGCTATTGGGGCTGGAATGACGGCGCCTACGCTTGGAATGATGGCTACTGGGGCTCTCAAGTTGGATTTTACGGTGGAATCGACTACGGATATGGTTACGGCGGCAATGGATTTTATGGCGGCGAATGGCGTAACAATGCTTTCTATTACAACACCGCCGTCATGCATGTGAACACCACCGAAATCAGAAACGTTTACGTAAACCGGACGGTCATCGTCAACAATAATTCCCACGTTGCTTTCAATGGCGGCCAGGGCGGCATTCGGGCGCGCCCCACTCCGCAACAGGAAACCTTCATGCACGAGCACCATACTCCGCCGGTAGCGGCGCAAGAACAGCAAGTACACGCTGCCCGCGAGAATCGCGCTCTGTTTGCGTCGAATAACCATGGACGTCCGGCAGTCGCCGCGACGGCCAAGCCCGGAGAATTCAGCGGACGCGGCGTAGTAGCCGCCCGCGCCGCTGGAGCGCCCTATCGTGCCCCGAAGATGACACCGAAAGAAGCCCGCTCGTCGGCGCCGGCTGGAAATCACGCAGCCGAAAATCGACCCGCGGAAAAACGTCCTGCGGAAAATCACGCCCCAGCGAAGACGGCCCATCCGTCGACCGCTCACGCCAGGAGCAATACGGCCAAGCCCGAAAATACCGCGCGGACGAAAGAGACTTATCCAACTGAAACCCATGCGGCCAAACCATCCGCCGCGTCGACGTCGCATGCCGCAAACGCTCCGCGCAAAGAAAGCCCGGCTCACGAAACCACGCCGCGCGCGGAAAGCAAACCAAAAACTGAGAAGTCTCATCCGGCCACCGAGTCGCATGCGGCCAGCAAGCCGGCGCCAAAAGCGCATGAGACCGCTCCTAAAGAGAGTGCTCCCCGGGCAAGCGCTCCCAAGGCTCCCAAGGAAAGCGCACCAAAGGCGGAGAAGACTCGACCGGCTCCGGAAACGCATGCCTCCAGCAAACCAGCTCCTCAGCCAAAAGCCCATGAGAGCGCACCCAAAGAGAGTGCTCCCAGGGCAAGTGCTCCCAAGGAAAGCGCACCGAAGGCTGAGAAGCCTCGTCCAGCTCCGGAAACGCATGCGTCCAGCAAACCAGCTCCTGAGCCGAAAGCCCACGAGAGCGCACCCAAAGAGAG
>JBAVUV010000765.1:0-6266 GCA_049696955.1 Candidatus Sulfotelmatobacter sp.
GTCGAGGTTCGCCCCCCGTTCCTGGATCACCGCATCGTGGAATTCGCCGCGACTTTGCCGGCGTCGCTGAAAATCCGGGGATCGCGCCAGAAATTCATTTTGAAGCAACTGATGCAGGATAAACTGCCCCCCGCGGTGCTCCAACGCAAGAAGGTCGGCTTCGATATTCCCGCGCATCAATGGCTGCGTGGGCCTCTGCGCAGCTTGCTGACGGACACCGTGAATGCCGGCCTCGCCGAGCATCCCGGTCTTTTTCAATCGAAAGCAGTTCAATCTCTTCTACAGGCCCACATGGAACGGCGTGCCAATTTCGGCTATCACCTGTGGGGCTTGCTGATTCTCTTCTTATGGATGAAAGAATGGCGGATTCAGGCAACACCCTCCCCGGCCAGTCGTTATTCGGCCCCGGAAAGAACTGGTATCTCTACTTAATCGTTTTACTTTTTGCCGGCGCGATTTATGTGGGCTGCATCGTCTCTCCGCCGTCTCTCATGGACGACGTGGACTCCGTGCAAGCTCAGATCGCTCGCAACATGCTCGTCTCCGGCGATTGGGTCACGGCTCGTCTCGATGGCGTCGCCTATCTCGAAAAACCTCCGCTTCCCTACTGGGCCATTGCGGTCTCGTACAAGGTTTTCGGCGTGCATGACTGGTCCGCGCGCATTCCCATTGCGCTCTCCGCGCTGGCTCTTTGCTGGGTAACGGCTGCGTTTGGCATATGGGCCTTTGGAAAACGCGCGGGATTCTACGCGGGCTTATGTATCGCCACCTGTGTCGGGCTGTTTCTATTCACTCGAGTGTTGATTCCAGACGTCACGCTGACCTTTACCACCGCCCTGGCCATGTGGGCGTTTCTGCGCGCAATTGATGACGAAGAGCCTCACCCGCGATTGTGGGCTTTCATTTTCGCAGCCTCTCTCGCCGCCGGGCTTCTCCTGAAGAGTTTGATCGCCGTCGTCTTTCCCGTCGGCGCAGCGATTGTCTATCTTCTTCTCACTCGCCAACTCTTTCACCTTAAGGTTTGGAAGCGGCTTCGTCCCTTCAGTGGTGCGCTTATCATCGTGCTGATTGCCGCGCCCTGGCACATCCTTGCAACCCTGCGCAATCCGCCCTATTTCGCATTCACCCTGCACAGCGGTCCCCGTTCCTACCACGGTTTCCTGTGGTTCTTTTTCATCAACGAGCAGCTGCTCCGCTTTCTCAATCTGCGCTATCCCCGCGACTACAACACCGTCCCACGCCTCTATTTTTGGCTCTTTCATTTGATCTGGCTGTTTCCTTGGAGCGTTTACTTCCCAGCTGTCGTTAAACTCTCCTTCAAGCCGGTGGACCGCGCCGGCCAGGCGCGTCTCCTTTCTCTGTGCTGGCTCGGATTCATACTCGTATTTTTCACTTTTTCCACAACCCAGGAATATTATTCGATGCCGTGCTATCCCGCGCTGGCGTTGCTCTTGGGTTCCGCGATGGCCACGGACAGTCCCTGGGTGCGTCGCGGAACCCGCGTGCTCGCCGTCATCACCGCCCTCGCCGCTATCGCCGCCCTCGCCATTTATTGGAATGTGCGCAACTTGCCTGCTCCGGGCGATATTTCCTCGGCTTTGTCTCGCCACCCCGGCGTGTACAATCTTTCACTCGGACACATGCTGGACCTCACGCTTCCGTCCTTCGCCTATTTGCGGACGCCTCTGCTCATCGCCGCCATCGCCTTTCTTTTCGGCGCGCTGGGAAACTTTCGCGCCGCGGGGCTCCGCGCTTTTCTAGCTTCGGCCCTCATGATGGTGCTCTTCTTCCACGCTGCTCGCTTGGCTATGGTGGTCTTCGACCCCTACCTTTCTTCGCGGCCTCTGGCGGAGGCGTTGCTCAAGTCTCCCGATGGCACTTTAATCACCGAGCGTCACTACTATCCGCAGTCGTCGGTTTATTTCTACACAGACCGTACCGGGTTGCTTTTGAACGGACGCGCGCAAAATCTTGAGTACGGTTCGAACGCGCCGGGCGTCCCGGATGTCTTCATTGACGATGCAAAATTCGCGTCCTTGTGGGTCAGGCCCGCTAGGTATTACCTGATCGTTCCGCAGACCAGCTTGCCCCGCATCGAGAACCTGGTAGGCGCCACGAATCTCAACATCGTCCTGCGCAGCGGTGGCAAGCTTTTGCTGACCAATCACTCCCTGTCCGGCTCCGTCCTCCCTGAGCCGGACGCGAATCTGCGCCCGCCATCCAGGAGTCTCCAGGAGCCATGGTTCTCAGTTGAAAGGCCGGTGCAAGGTTTAGGAGATGTGCCCCTTGCCGCGACTTTTCTCTGCGCCCCCTTAACCGCGTCGCCTCTGCGAACCCTGCGTTAAAGCTTTTGCCTTCATCAAAAGTCCGCAAGAATCGCTTTCCCCACTCGCAAGATGTCGCAGGGAACGGTAAGATACATGGCTGATTGGCTGGGGCCGATCATCTCTGCTGCCAGGGCCAGTCAGCACCCTGTGGCAGTGTTCAAACAAAAATGGGATGTGGAGCGGAGGGCTTATGAAGATTGCTGTGCTTGGTGGCGATGGATACTGCGGCTGGGCGACCGCCCTGTATTTATCCAAGCAAGGTCACGACGTAGCCATCGTGGACAATTTCGTCCGCCGCCAATGGGACCACGAGCTGGGTGCCCAAACTCTCACCCCCATCCGCCCGCTGGCAGATCGCCTCCGCGCATGGCATCGCCTTACTGGCCTAACCATCGAATCCTACGTCGGCGATATTACCGACTTCGAATTCCTGAGCACCATGATCAAAGATTTCGAGCCAGAGGCCGTGGTTCATTTCGCCGAACAGCGCTCGGCTCCTTATTCCATGATTGATCGCGGCCACGCGGTTTTCACTCAGGTCAACAATGTCGTCGGTACGCTGAATCTGCTCTTCGCGCTCCGGGAGTTCCAGCCCGACTGCCACCTGGTTAAGCTCGGCACCATGGGTGAGTACGGCACGCCCAACATTGATATCGAAGAAGGCTACATCGCCATCGAGCACAATGGCCGCAAGGACGTGCTCCCATTTCCCAAGCAGCCCGGTTCCTTCTACCACCTCTCGAAAGTGCATGACAGTCACAACATCATGTTCGCCTGCAAGATCTGGGGCCTGCGCGCCACGGATCTCAATCAAGGCGTCGTTTACGGCACCATCACCGACGAAGTCTCCCTCGACGAGGCGCTCATCAATCGTTTCGATTACGACGAAGTGTTCGGCACCGTACTCAACCGCTTCTGCGTCGAAGCGGTCATCGGGCACCCTCTCACCGTCTATGGCAAAGGCGGTCAGCGTCGCGGCTTCCTCGATATTCGCGATACCGTTCGCTGCATTGAAATCGCCTGCCAAAATCCCGCCGCGCGCCACGAGTGCCGCGTTTACAATCAGTTCACCGAGAGCTTTTCCATCCTGGACATCGCCGGCATCGTGCACGCCGCCGCAAAGAAAATTGGCCTGGACGTCGAGATTAGTCACCTGCCCGATCCACGCGTCGAAGCGGAAGATCACTATTACAACGCCAAGCACTCCAAGCTGATTGACTTGGGCCTCCAGCCGCATCTTCTTTCCGACGCCATGCTGGATTCGCTCCTGAAAGTCGCCGTGCAATATCGCGACCGTATTGACGCTTCCCTGATCCTGCCCAGCGTCAATTGGCGCAACGCGCGCAACAACTATCGCGAGCGCGTCAAACCCGTTGCCGTTCCTGCGGCCAAAAATCTGAAAAAAGTAGGCGTCTCTTCCGATTAGAGACGCCGAAATCCCCGCCCGCCACACGGAACAAAGGCGTTAACGGAGCGTCGGCCGAGGGAATATTGCGTGTGCCCGCCCCGTTTCTTGACTGTTAGCTTTCGATGCATTTGGGGAAATTGCTTTAAGGAGCGCCAGATCGTGTGCCACGGAAAGTGAGGACATAATTTGAAGCGCACCAGGCTCGGCGATTCTTGCTTCGGACGCTCACGGCGCGAATGCCGTCACGGTTTTAGCGGCGAGCCCCGAAACTTAACGTCTTGCCTTCCAATCACTGCCTTGCCCGGCGCCGCAGCGGTCGGGCCGTCATACACCTCCGGGACGCTCGGCATTCAAACCGCCCAGGCGCGTCCTTCTAGAGCGGACCCATCAGGAAAAGTAGCAACAGCGCGATTAGCACCAGGCTGATCCCTCCGCTCGGGTAATAGCCCCATCCCCTGCTATGCGGCCACGTTGGCAGACTTCCGACCAATGCCAGTAACAAAACAATCGCCAGGACCAGTAGCAGCATTTGTTTTCCTCACGGTGCCAGCCGTGGCGAGCAACCGAAAGCCCCGCCCGCCCCAATTCGGCCCAATTCCCCTATTCTCGAATCCGGACTTTCGCGGGTTACAGCCTAAGAGTAGGCTCTCCCGATTCCCGTGGCCATCAAGCAAACCCTGTAGCCAACCCTGATAATTGCAGTACTCCGTTGGTCGCTGGATCAGGCCAAGGCGGTGCAGAGCGATCGCGTTCCAGCATTCGCGCGATATGACTTGGAAGCTTGGAGGCGCGCTTAAACTTCCGCGCGCTGCGCCAGGCGTGGCGCGCTATAGAGGGCGAACCCTACTGCGGGATGCCAGTTCGCGTACATGTTGTACGGTATCCCACATCGAGGATTCCGAGGTCATCATACCTTCGCGATTATCTATCCACCTCGAAAGGAGGCTGCTGATAAGCTCGGACCAAATCGCAGGCAAGTGAAAGCAGTCGGTGGGACAAATCGTAGAAAAGTGAAGTAGATTAAGCGACGATGCTCTCACTGCCACAAACGGGCGGCAAGACCAGCTGCTGGGAAAGATTCAAGGGCCACATGGAATGGCCAAGGACGCTGCGCAGAAATAAGTGAACGAGTGTGTGCGCTCGTATAGGGCAGACGCATCGGCGCGCGCAAAGTCGAACGCGTGATCCTCGGGTCCTAGGCTCAAAAAACTGAATGAGAGGAGGATGCTATGGCAAGGTACGGCAAGGCTGCGGGCAAAAGCGTGAAGAGCGCCCTACACCGCGAAAAGCTGGGGACCCTTCACTCGGGCAAGGGCGGCAAGGGAGGCAAAGTGACGAGCCGTAAACAGGCGATTGCGATTGGGCTTTCCGAAGCGCGCAAGAAAGGCGGCAAGGTTCCTCGCAAAGCGTCGTAGCGCACTCTCGCGGTCGAACTGCTACCGACGCGTCCACACGTTGCCGAGGCGTCGGACAATCCCATTGTGCATGCCGCACAATCAATTCTCGACCACGCAGCGCGGCGGAACTGAGCGTACTCAAGTCTTCGCGGCCTCCCCTGCTTGTGTCGACTTGTGACCGGCCTTCTGGTGTTGACGTAACTTGGGCTGTAGCTCGCAAGCCTCTTCCCAGGTGCGCATCTTCAGCGAACGTGCAAACTTGCCAACGCCGTCAGTCTGCGCACACAGCAAAGCGAGTTCGATAATTTCTTCTTCGCTGAAATGCTTTTTCAAATCGTCGTAGACCTGGTCCGAATCGATTCCGTCGTCGCTGTGCTTGAAGCGAGTTGCAAACCGCAGAGCAGCCTTTTCCCGCTCGTCAAACAAGCTGCTACTTTCAAAATCCATCGTGGCGAGCAGCTTTTCTTCGGTGAGACCGCGGTCGATCGCGATGTTGGAGCGCACCGTTGAGCAGTATCCGCAGAAATGCTTCATCGAGATCAGTACGCGGACCATTTCTTTCAATGGAACGGGCAAGATTCCGCCATTGAGGAGTTCGTTCCAGGTACGCAGCCAGTTTCGCCCGGCTTCGCTGCGCACGTAAATGCGGGCGCAAAGCGGGTCAGGTGCGCCATTCGCGACCGCCGTGTTGATCAAAAGACGCTGTGTTTCCGTAGCTTCGTGATCTTCAATCGGCCTAATGCGCGGCATGGCGCCTCCTTAAAATGCGAAACTATTGTGCTTCGATGACCCTTCCTCGGAGTTCGATGAGATTGCGGTTGAGGGTGGGGCGGTCCAATTCGTTTTCCCAGCGTGCGACGACGATCGTGGCTATTCCATTGCCGATCATGTTGACCAGCGCGCGACCGGTGCTCATGAAGCGCTCGATTCCCAGCAGCAGGGCCATGCTGGCGACGGGAATGGCGGGCACGACGGTGAGAGTTGCGACCAGCGCGATAAAGGACGCGCCTGACACGCCGCTGGCTCCTTTGGAAGTGAGCGTCGCGACAGCAAAAATGGTGAGTTGCTGCATAGCCGTCAAGTGAGTATTGGTGGCTTGGGCAACGAACAAGGCCGCGAGCGTCATGTATAGCC
>JBAVUV010000766.1:0-9551 GCA_049696955.1 Candidatus Sulfotelmatobacter sp.
CTCCTGGCGCTCGACCAGAGCGGCAACACGGCGCATGCCAACCAGTCGTCACTGGCTGACATGATGCTGGCTGCGTGGAGGTGGGACGCGCTGGGCATGAAAGCTCAATTCACGCAGGAGATCAACAATTTTTATTGGGACGCCTTCCAGAATCCGGCCGATGCTGAACGCGTAGGAAATGACCTGGAAGAAATTACGGCGATCAATGCGCGCCTGGAAGATTTGCGCGATGCCACTACGCGTCTGCGCGAGATGTATCGAGCAGCTTGGCTGCGGGAGTACGAGCCTTATTGGCTCGACAATGTTTTGGTACGCTACGACACCCTGGCGCAAGTCTTTCAAAAAAAGATCGTCGCCGTGCGCCAGGCCCGCCGCCAGTACGATGCCACCAAAACCTTGGCGCCGCCGCAGGACTTGGGATTCTATTTGCAGCCCCTAGATTCACAATCCAAATAAACACCACGTCATGCTCCCGCCATTGCACGCCTTCGAGTGGGCCCTGCCTTGTATCCTCCGGCGTTGCTGCAGGGGACTTTTCGTTCTAAGAAAAATCGATTCGAAAAGGAATGTTACCCTCTCTCAGCATGTTCTCCGAGCGCACTAACTGGAAGCTCGCACGGAATCGCCTGACTGAAACACTCGAAGAGGTGCGTTCGAGCCGTACCCGCGTGCTTGACCTCACACTGTCAAATCCGACTCGTGCCGGGCTGCATTACGACGCGGCGCCGATTCTTAAAGCGTTGGCCCCACCCCAGGCGATGGATTACGATCCTCAGCCAAAAGGTTTATCCATCGCGAGGGCTGCTGTTGCGGCCTACTATCAGGCTCTTCACGGCCTCCGTGACTTCGATTCCGAGCGGCTGATCCTGACGACCAGCACCAGTGAAGGTTATTCCTTCGTGTTTCGACTACTCTGCAATCCGGGCGATGAGCTGCTGGTTCCCAAGCCAAGCTATCCATTGTTTGAGTTTCTGGCGGACTTGCAGGACGTCAGGCTGGTGCCGTATCCGCTGATCTACGATCACGGATGGCAAATGGATTTTCCTTCGCTGCAAAAAGTTGTGACCGAGCGCGCCCGCGGATTGGTTGTAGTTCACCCCAATAATCCCACGGGTTCGTACGTGCATGAGAATGAGAAGGAACTTCTGAACCGCTTCTGCCGCGAAAATAAACTTGCCGTGATTGCGGATGAAGTTTTTTTAGACTACGCGCACAGCGGAGTGCCAGAACGCAGCTTCGCCGCGAATCAGGACGTACTGACATTCACTCTCAGCGGAGTTTCTAAAATTTCCGCTCTGCCGCAGATGAAAGTTGCATGGATTGCCACCAGCGGCCCTGCAGCTGTGGTTGAAGCGGCGCAAGCTCGCCTCGAGATTATTTCCGACACCTATCTCTCCATGAACGCGCCAATCCAGTGGGCGCTTCCGACGCTTCTGGAGCAGAGACAAAGCATTCAGCAGCAATTGCTCGATCGCGTGCTCTCAAATATGGCCGAGTTGGATCGTCAGCTCGCCGCTCAGAAAATGTGCCAGCGTCTGGTTGTGGAAGGCGGATGGTATGCCGTACTGCGCGTCCCTGTCACGCAGACTGACGAGGAACTGGCGGTCGATCTGCTGCGGGAGAAATCAGTTTTGGTGCATCCCGGACATTTTTACGACTTCCCCAGCGACGGCTATTTGGTGCTGAGTTTGATTACGCCAGAGAACGAATTTAGAGAGGGGATCAGCGGGCTCTTCGAATTGTTGATTGATGGTTTCTGATTGTTGACTGAAACGCACTTTTTTCAATTCATCAACCATCAATCAACAATTTAATCGAACAGTTCTACCCCTTTACCAAAAACGGGTTGCTCTCGCGCTCTTCGCCGATCGTGGTCGTGGGGCCGTGTCCGGGAACGACTACGGTATCGTCAGGCAGAGCCAGCACAGTGCCGCGCAGCGATTGCATGATTTTCTGCATCGATCCACCTGGCAGGTCGGTGCGGCCAATGGAGCCGGCGAACAGCGTGTCGCCGGCGATCAGCTTTTTCTCCGTGGGGAAGTAAAGACAGATGCTGCCTTCGGTGTGCCCCGGTGTATGCAGAACGCTGGCCGCGTGCGATCCAGCTTTTACCGTATCGCCTGCGCCCACGCTCTGGTCGATCTCGACCGCTCCGGGCGCCGCCATGCCGACCCACGCAGCTTGTACATCCAGCATTTTCAGCAGGGCATAGTCGTTCTGGTTGAGCAGGATTGGCGCCCCGGTGGCCGCGCGAAGCTTCATAGCACCACCAACATGGTCGATGTGGGCATGTGTGATCACAATTTGCTTGACTTGCAGGTTATGCTTGCGGATGAGCGTTAACACGTCTTCAATGTCATCGCCGGGATCGACGACCATGGCTTCGCGCGTAGTTTCGTCGCCGATGATCGAGCAGTTGCACTGTAACGGTCCCACGGGAAAGATTTCGTGGATCATTCCTCTATTGTAACGAGCCGCGATGCGTCAGGTCGGGGTCGTGTTTTTAAAATTCTTTGGACCACCAAGAGACGACGTTACGAGAAAGATCGAACGCTAGAAGTCTTTCCTTCGTGTTACTTCGTGTCCTTAGTGGTTAATAAGGTTTGTCGCCCAGACGGTTCCGGAGCGACAACTAATTAGAGTCACTTGGGGGAGGTTCCTGTGGCAGCAAAATATCGTCAACATGGATATCAAGACCGCGACCGTGAGGTAAAGCCGCGCAAGGAATCTAGTGACAAGCCAGCCCCGGTCCCGCCGGCAAGGCGCGACTATAGCATGGGGCCAAAACCGGTGAATTTGCCTGGCACCCGGGCAGTGTCCCGTTGCACGCAATGCGGGACGGTTCTGCAGGGAATGCCGCCGAATGAGATATGTCCTAAGTGCGGCTTCGCGTTGCACTCCTGCAAGCAGTGTGCATACTTCGATCCCGGCAGCCGCTTCGAGTGCATGCAGCCCGTTCCCAAGCGCATAGAGAAGAAAGACGTCCGCAACGATTGCACGTTCTACGAATTGCGCATCACCCGGGAAAAGGAGACTTCCACGCCCGCCGGCCTTCGTCCTAACGACGCGCGCCAGGCGTTTGAGAATCTGTTCAAGAAGTGAGACGGTCTGGCGTTACAGCCGACTTTCGTCTATGGTTTTTGCGTCGGTCGCAGAATAATCTCGCTCACAAATGATTGCGGAGCCTGCGTCACCAGCATCTCTACGGTATGCGCCACGTCGTCCGGTTGAAGCATTTTGCTGGGATCCTTACCCTCGTGCGGACTCAGTTCGGTATTGGTCGATCCCGGGCAAATCACGCTGACACGAATGTTATGAACGCGCAACTCTTCCGCCACGGAATAGCTCAACCCGTTCAATCCCCATTTGGAAGCTGCGTAAGCCGCGCCATTGGGCAGTGCATTCTTCCCCGCGATCGATGAAATGTTGATGATATGGCCGGATCGAGCACGAATCATCATGGGAGCCAGGGCGCGAATCGCGTAGTAAACGCCGCGCAGATTCGTATTCAGAATCTTATCCCACGCATCGGGAGGAAGCTGGTGCAGTGGACCGCCGAATCCGCCGATCCCGGCGTTGTTTACGAGGATGTCCAGGCGTGCGAAGGAAGACTCGAAGCGTTTAGCGGTGGCCTCGACGGATTCGAGACTGGTCACATCGCACGCAATCACCTCGGCCTTCCCGCCGGCCTCAGTAATCACTTTGGCAGTGGATTCGAGCGCCGCCGGAGTGCGTCCACACAGCACCACCGTCGCGCCAAGTTTCCCCAGGGATCGTGCAATCGCGGCGCCGATGCCCCCGCCCGCGCCTGTAACAATTGCCACTTGCCCGGCCAAAAAAACCAACTTATCCTTTGCCAGCTTATCCATGCGTATGGTGAGGCTTGTCCTCTTGATTTAATTTGGCTGCACGACTGTCAGTGGCGGAAAACGCGCCATCCAAGGTGCGCCACTTCTGCATCTTATACAATACTGGAGAGGCTAAACGTGAAGTTGCTTGCCTTCGGAAGAAGACCTCCTTATAATCCGGCCAACCGGGAATGAAGGGTCAATGACCGTAAACTTCCAGTCTACCCCGAGTTCGCGGAGTCTGCCCGGAAACGAACAAGCATTAAAGACGGACGGCGAGCGCGTGAGCATGTCCATGCGGAATGCCACAGTTCGGCAAAATACTATTTCAAATATTATCGATTCCCAAAGGTGCAAGGAGCCAACACTGATGAAAAAGATTCTGGTCACGGTTGTACTTGGGGTGGCTGCAACTGTAGCAACCCAAAGTGCCGCGCAGCCAGCGCAACAACCCTCGCAGCCAGCGGCACAACCCGCTCAAGGACAACCGCCAGCGTCGTCCTCGCAGGCGCCGGTTATTAAGGATCCCGCCGAATACAACGCCTACGTGGGCGCCGTCCAGCAGAAAGATCCAACAGCGCAGATCAGCGGTCTGGAAGCGTTCTTAACGCAGTATCCCAATAGCGTGATGAAAGTTGCTGCTTTGCAGACTCTGATGCAGGAATATCAGAAAACCGGCAATCAGCAGAAAACCCTCGATGCGGCCACAAGACTACTGGCGGCCGACCCGAACAGCGAGCGAGCGTTATTCCTGCTGGCCTATTTCGATCGCATGAAAGCCCAGGGCGGCGACGCCAATGCGAAGCAGGATCTGGTGGACGCCAAAAAATACGGAGAGATTGGTCTGCAGGGCCTCCCGAAATTCATCAAGCCCGAAGGCACTTCGGATGCCGACTTTCAGAAAATGAAAGATCAGATGACCGGAGTTTTCAATGCGGCCATCGGCATCTCTGAAATCACCGATAAAGACTACGATGACGCGCGCAAGAATCTACGGGCGGCCGTGGACAGTAGTCCGGATTTCCAGAAAGACTTCAGCGTGGTTTATCCGTTGGCTCTGGCTTATGCCGGGCCCACTCCGCCAGATCCAAAAGTTACGCCGGATCCTCTGAATGCGATCTGGTTTGCCGCGCGCGCCTCCATCGTCGCGCCAACCCCGCAGTATCAGCAGCAGATCGAGAAGTACGCGAAGAATCAGTACGTGAAGTACCATGGTGGCGATGATGGCTGGACAGACATTCTGGCCCAGGCCAAGGCCAACCCGGACCCGCCGGCGAACTTCGCCATTAAGCCGGCCCCTACACCGGATGAGCAGGCGCACAACATGGTGGCCGCCACATCGCCGGATAAGATGGACTTCGCAACCTGGGAGTTCGTGCTTTCCAACGGCAAGCAAGAAGATCAGGATGCCGTCTGGAATGCCATCAAAGGAAAGCCCGTACAGATGAACGGAACCGTCATCAGCGCCACCGCTACCGAGTTCGATATCGCAGGCAGTTCGGATGATATTGACGCGAAGAAACCTGACATCACCCTCAAGTTTGAAGAGAAGGTTCCACTCAGGCTTATCCCAAAACCAAACACCAGTCTGGACTTTCAAGGCGAACCGGCTTCCTATACGCCCAATCCTTTCATGATGGTGATGGAGAAAGGGCAGTTACTGAAGGCAGCAGCGCCAGCCAAGAAAGCTCCCGTGCATCACAAGCCAGCAGCGCAATAGTTCTCACAGTGGGAACGAAATCTTAAGGCAGCCCGCAAGGGCTGCCTTAGTTTTTTCTAGTGGATGATAAATACTGGATGCTTCGCTAGCGGGCGGCTTTCTTTTCCATCGTGATTGGACGGGCGCTGCGCGGGGGACGCTTCCCGCCCTCCCGGAGTTGCCGCACATCGATCTTGAGTTCATCGATGGTACGGCTCAAAGTGTTCCGGTGCATGCCCAATTCGCGGGCAGCACGGCACTGGTTCCCCTTATTTTCCTGAAGTACGGTGAGGATAAAACGCTTTTTGAACTCTCGCACACCCTCAGAGTAGAGGATGTTGCTTTTGTACATTTGCAGGATGAGTGCTTCCAATTGATCTTTCACGGTAGGTTTCTCTCTCTGTCCTAACTTTGGTTTTGATATCCGTTTTTTGCGTAGTGTTCAATATCGAACTGCGTCGCTGCTCATCTGCGGGATTCAGCCGGAGTTCCGGATAAGTCTCTAGGCGCGTGACGCAGGAAATCCAGTCCGTCGTAGAACTTAGCCCGCAACTCCGACGGTGCCAACCACATCGCCGCTCTTCCCACCACTAAGAAATAAGGTGCCAGCTCCGACCTCTCCAGCAACGACGTGGTGGGAGTGAATGCAGCCATTCCCATAAGAATCACAGCCACCGCCAGCGCGCCTTTCAACAAGCCTAGCAACCCGCCAAGAAAACGATCGAAACCGCTCAAGCCGACTTCCTTCATAAGCTTGCGCGCAATTCTTCCCGCGATGCTGAAGATCATCAGGATAACGAAAAAAATGATCAGGAAGCCGAAAATTTCGGCCAGCATTTCCGAATTTAGAAACGACAAAAGCCATTCCGCGAGTCTCTGGTATTGCCACGCCGCAACCAGATAGCCCACAACCAATCCCGCCATGCTCAAAGCCTCAGCAAAAAAGCCGTGCATGGCGGCCAGAATTACATTCAGCAAAATCACCGCTATGATCAGCCAGTCCGCCGGTGTCATACCGCTCTCCCGCGGAGCGACGATCGGCGGAACGGCGCGGTCTTATACATCCAGCTTGTGTCCCGTGATCTTTTGATAAGCCTCCAGATATTTTTCGCTCGTGTGCTGCGCCACTTCGGCCGGCAGCGCAGGCGCAGGTGGTTGTTTGTTCCAGTGAATCTTCTCCAGATAATCGCGCACGTACTGTTTGTCGTAGGACTCCTGTGCGCGGCCCGGCGCATACTTGTCGGCGGGCCAAAAGCGGGACGAGTCCGGGGTTAGCACTTCATCCGCCAGCGTAATTCCCTTGGGCGTCAGTCCGAATTCAAATTTTGTGTCAGCAATAATGATGCCGCGCTGGCGGGCGTAGTCCGCCGCTTTCTTATAAACCCGCAACGTGAGGTCGCGCAGCGTACTGGCGATCTCGGTGCCAACGATTTCGCACATCTGAGAAAACGAAATGTTTTCGTCATGCCCGGTCGTCGCCTTCGTGGAAGGAGTGAAGATCGGCTCCGGGAACGCCTGCGATTCAAGCAGTCCGGAGGGCAGTTCGATGCCACAGACTTTTCCCGTCGCTTTGTACTCCTTCCACGCCGAGCCGGAAATGTAGCCGCGCACCACGCACTCGACGGGAAACATTTGCGCCCGACGCACGATCATCGATCGGCCGCGCAGTTGATCGGCGTATTGCTGCAGCGCCTCTGGATACTGCGCCACATCTGCGGTGATCAAATGGTTGGCAACGATGTCGGAAAGGAAGTCGAACCAGAAAAGGGAAATCTGGCTGAGCACGCGGCCTTTGTGGGGAATGCCTGTGGCCAGTACATAGTCGAAGGCGGAAATGCGGTCGGTCGCCACAAACAGTAAGCGCTCGCCGTCGAGTTGGTACACGTCGCGGACTTTCCCGCTGGCGTGGAGGTGGAGTTCCGGAAAGTTTGTTTGTAAGAGGACGGGATCAAGAAGCTGAGAGTTCATATTGAAATTCTAAGGCAGGAGCGAGCCGTATTTTAGCCCCCCAGAAACTTTTGTCAATCGCATAGATCACACGGCTAGGGTGAGACCGTATCCCGTTGAGCCGGAGAGCGTTTGGCGGCTGCGAGCAGCGGCGGAAGCCTTCGATGCGTGGAGTTTCGAACGGCGCAGTTGTGGAAAACCTGAGGATAAGCGTGGATATCGTGGTCGTTGGCGTTCTTTCGCGAACCATTTCTTCTGGTCGATTCCTTACGCCGCCCCGAATCGCACCGAAACCAGCTTCGACACCCCCGGCTCCTGCATAGTTACGCCGTAAAGAACAGGCGCGATGCTCATCGTCTTTTTGCTGTGCGTAATGAGGACGAACTGAGTCTGCACGCTCATCTCCTTTACCAGTTCCGTGAAGCGGCCGATGTTGGCTTCATCGAGCGGAGCATCCACTTCATCCAGGATGCAGAACGGGCTGGGCGTGTACTGGAAAATGCCGACCAGCAGTGCCAGCGCGGTTAGCGCCTTCTCGCCGCCGGAGAGCAACAGGACGCTTTGCAGACGCTTGCCCGGAGGCGATGCGACCACGTCGATGCCGCTCTCCGCCGAATTTTCTTCGTCGGTAAGCTTCATGAACGCGTGGCCGCCGCCGAACAGCTTCTTGAAAGTCGCCTGGAAGTTTTCATTGATCTTGGCGAACGCTTCCTTGAACTTCTGCCGTGAAACTTCATCAATCTCGCGAATTGTCGCCGTGGTGTTTTCAATAGAAGAGATCAAGTCCTTCCGCTGGGCATCGAGGAAAGTGTGCCGCTCGGCGGTTTCGCGGTACTCTTCGAGCGCCATCATGTTGACCGGACCCATGGCGTCAAGCTTCGCGCGCATTTCTCGATACGACTGATCACGGGTTGTAAGTTCGTCGTCTGTCACGCAAGCGATTGTGGGATCGGCCAGCAGAGCAGCCCGCTCGATCCCGAGTTCGTTCAGGCAAGTCTCCGCCATGTAGGTACCATCGGCTTCCAATTTGGCGGCGGCTGCCTGCAGTTCACCACGGCGGTCGCGGGCCTGGTCGAGCAACTGGCGGGCATTTCTGAGAAGCTCGTCAATTTCGGCTAAGCGGGCACGGAGCTGATCCCGTTCGAATTGCAGCAATCCCTCGCGAGCTTGACCTGCATTGCGCTCGGCTTCGAAGTCGGTGGCTTGTTGCTCAAGTTGAAGGTTCTCCGCTTCTCGCTGCATTTTTTCCGCGGCGGCCGCTTCAATCTGTGAAACCAGAGTGTGGACGCGCTGATCCATTTCGATGAACAAAGAATCGATGCGTCCAAGCACGGCATTGGCCGAACGATGCCGCTCTTCGAGCGCCGCAACCCGCGCTACCCGCTGCGAACTGGCCTGGGCCGCATCCTCGCGTTGCTGGCGCAATGTGCCGAGCGATTCCTGCGCCGCCGCGATCTGCGACTCGAGTTGGGCGCGAGCCTGTTCCAGCGCGGTGATTTCTGCCTGCCGCGCCGTCATTATCGACTCCTGCTCTGCCCGCTCCGATGCCAGCCGTTGCATTTCCGCTTGCGAAATCCGCATGCGTTCCACTACCCGGCTCATCTCCGAATCCAGTTGCTGCAGCATGTGGCCTGAGGTCATCGACTGGTGTTCGGCCTCGCGCTTTTCGCCTTCCAGCCGCTCCAGCAGGGAACTGAATTCTTTTATCTCTCTTCCCAGCGCGAGCACGCGCATTTCTTCGTCCCGCAGAGCCCGCTCCAGGTCTTCGAGCTGGCGCAGAACTTCACGCAGTTCGCGCTTCATCGAAAGCGGTCCCTCGGCGCGCTGTTTGCCGCCAGTGACCGTCACGTTGTGAAAACATTCGCCAGATTGCGACAGAAAGAACGCATCAGGATTTTCCAGCGCGAGTCCGCGCGCAGTATCCGAACCGGGAACAATATAGCCATCGCGGAGCTTCGGAAGAATTACTTCAAGAGATTTACCGAATCCATCGAGAACGCGAATCGTGTTTTTCAATGGCACAATGGAGGCCGTAGGCGGAGCGCAGTGCGCCGCTT
>JBAVUV010000767.1:0-4627 GCA_049696955.1 Candidatus Sulfotelmatobacter sp.
AGCGATGGCTGAGCTGTTACTCGATATCTACGAATATCGAATGCAGTCTGCGGGCCGCTCCGATCACGACCACGAAAGGGGCGTTCTTGACGGCGACCAGCGCAGCCGTACGATGAAGGAAAGGTCGACATTCAAACAAACAGAACAAAATTGAATGAACGGAATCATCTACTGCCGCGTTTCCTCGAAGGAACAGGTAGAAGGCACAAGCCTTGAGTCCCAGGAAGCGGCGTGTCGCGACTATGCCCGTCGTAACGGTATAGAAGTCGCAAAGGTGTTCATCGAACGGGGGGAGTCGGCGAAGTTCGCGGATCGCACCCAGCTCTTGGAACTCTTGGAGTTCTGTCGAAATCGAGAGAATGCGGTGCAGGCATTGCTCGTCTGGAAAATTGACCGGCTCGCACGGAACGTGGGTGACCACTTCAACATCAAGGCGAATCTGCTGAAACAGAATGTGCGAGTCGTTTCCGTAACAGAACCTATCGATGCGAATCCTGAGGGCAAGCTGCTCGAAACGATCCTCGCGGGCTTCGCGCAGTTCGACAACGATCTCCGCGCCACCCGTACGGTTCAAGGCATGCGCAAGAAAATCCAGGACGGCATCTTTCCGTGGAAGCCGCCGCTCGGATACAAGACGCCTACGCAGGCAGGAACTAAGAAAACGGGACCGGATCAGCCGGACCAACCCCTCTTTGGTTTGCTGCAACGGGTCTGGCACGACTTCGCCACCGGCTCTTACACCAAGACTGAGATACTGCGAATTGCAACGAGTCGGGGTGTTCGCACGCGTGCGGGACTGCCGCTCACGAAGCAGTCCTTGGACAACATGCTTAAGGATGCTTTCTATGCGGGGATAATTAAAGATCCCTGGTCTGGGGAAGAGACCGCTGGTCGCCACCTGCCGCTCGTGAGTCCTGACGTGTTCGCCAGAGTACAACAGGTGATCTCGCGGCGGTCGAATGCGCACCGTCATGCCTCAGTGCGGCCAGAATTTCCCCTTCGTATGTTCGCTCGTTGTTCTCGATGCAATCAGTATGTTACCGGCGGATTCTCGCGCGGACGTTCTCTGTACTATCCCTATTATTCCTGCTTTCACCGAACGTGCCCGCATGCGATGTATGAGCGCACCGAGGAAGTGCACAAGGAGTTCAGCGGCTTCCTGCAATCCATCACTCCGCGCCCGGAGGATGTCGAGCGATTGGCAGAATACATCGTGAGCGCCGCTAAGGATCGCTCACGCGCAGCGAGCGAGTTGGCAAACCGGAGGCAGCGCGAGTCGCAACGGCTTGTCGAACAAAAGGAGCAACTGATTCGAATGAGAATGGAACAGATGATCACTGACGGCGAGTTCCTTGCTCAGCGAGCGATGCTCTCTAGCCGCGAACGGGAAGTCGAGAGTTCCCCGATGCATGGGGTCGTGAATGAGGAACAATCGCGGGCCAACCTGGGCATCATCTCCGAACCGCTGGGTAATCTTGAGAACACGTGGAAATCTCTGCCGCCATTGCTGCAGAAGCGGTTCCAACAATCGATACTTCCCGCTGGTTTTGTGGTCGGACGAATTAGAACCGCCGATATCACTTGTCTTTTCTCATTTTTGGGACGATCAAAACGCACTAAGTCCCATGTTGTGCCCCTCACGGGACAGTTTTGGAACCAGCTCGAAAAGGAGATAAGCATATTCAGCGGAATTGTCTGTTCGGAGCCGACGCACTCAGCAGCCTGAGTCAACTGACAAATCGAGCAAGCTCCCCCGCGTGGGCCGGGGGAGTTTGCTCGATGCCGTCGGAATCGCTGGACAAAATAACTCCCTGGAGAATAATGAGGAGGATTACATGGTAAACAGTAATCAGCAATTCGGACTGATTCGTGAAATGTGAATTATATGAATAACGACCCGTTAAACGATTTGATCCATTCCATACCAACCTCGCGAATCCTTCTGCAGAAGGCGCATAAGGAAGGAGCCTTGATTGAGGGACTCTGTTTATACGTATCGACAATTGACGCGCTGCTTCGGCTTGCCTTGGTGTACAGCCGTACCCAGAAAGCGCCTGACTACACTTACGAGATTCCCAAGACCTTAATCCGGCAGGATGAGGGAGAAAAGACGTATTCGGAAAAAGCAATCTATGATCTGGTTCTCGAAGAGAAGGTTATCTCCGACGATTTACATCGGCGACTCTATGAGATTTATGATTTTAGAAATAGGGTCGTGCATCGTTTCAATATTTCGGGCCTTCGGTACGCCGACATTGCCGGGGCATGCACAAAGTTCGAGCCATTGTATCGGGAAGTTCTTGCAGTTGTAGACGTCTTGGAAAATGGGCCGCACAGTCCACGAGCAATGAGCGAGGAGCAACACGCGAGCGTCGTCCAGAAAATATCGGACAAAATTGGGCAATGACCCCTATGTTGGATATCGAATGTTAGGCCGCGTTTGATGTCGGATTGAGATGCCTTACATTTTTTCGTGAGCGCTATAAAGTTAAGGTCACGTTTCGATTGGGCCTCGTCGCAACGCAACCAACTGTGAAGGCCGTAACCCTTTACCGGAATGGTTGGACCACTGCCGTATATCGGTGGGAAGCGAAATCTCGCGAAGCAGATCATCGCGCTTTTCCCAGAACATACTACGTATGTCGAGGCCTTCGCGGGAGGCGCGCAGGTTCTTTTCGCCAAAGAGCCGTCCCGGGTTGAAGTGCTCAACGATCTCGACGGCGAGATCGTGAACTTCTTCCGTGTCGTTCGTGAGCACTGCGAGGAACTGATTCGGTATTTCCGTTTCATGCTGATTGGCCGCAAATGGTATGACCTCTTGCGGGCGACCGATCCTCAAACCCTCACGGACGTACAGCGCGCGGCGCGATACCTTTATCTCCTCAAGGCCTCCTTCGCGAGCCGGGTTGCCCATCCCACCTATCACTGGCACGTGGTCCAGCCGCCAGGGCTCAACCTGGACCGCCTTCCCGAGCTCCTTGAAAACACCCACAAACGGCTAGAGCGCGTGCAGCTCGAATGCCTGCCGTACGAGAAGATCCTCGCGAACTTTGATCGAAAGGAAACCCTGTTTTTCCTCGATCCTCCGTACTTTGGCAAGAAGTTGTATCGCTACAATTTCTCAGACGAAGATTTCGTGAAGTTGGAAGAGCGACTGAGGGACATCCGGGGGAAATTCGTACTTTCGCTCAACGACGTGCCCGAAGTTCGACGGCTGTTTCGCCGATATAACGTCCGGCAGGTGGACCTTCATTACACATCACAAAAATCTGCCGGACGCCGCTACTCCGAACTTCTGATCACGAACTTTCGGCCTTGAGGAACGCATGCGGAAAGGCGAGCCTTTCATCAGGTGGAGGCTAAGCGTGAACACAAGGGGTCCAGTTCGTCCATCCGAGCCTGGACCTCATAAATGAGGTGCTCGCCGCCGCTCTGCATCAGGGCTAGAAGAAGAGCCACCTTGGATGTTGGTCCCCACCAAGGATATTGTCCGTTCGTGAAGGCCTTACTGATCCCGTCGACGGAAAGGTCGATGTGGGAAATGGCTCTTGCCTGTTCAGGAGTGTCTTTTGCACATTTCACTAGTACGTCTTTCGACGCATCGGATTGGTAAACCACGATGAGCTTGGGGGCGAGGGTTCTCCATTCAATGGCCAACCCGTATATGCGAAAGTCGTCGTCGGCCGCGTTTGGGTAGTTCAACTCCTCTTTGATGGTGTTTCGCAGGTACAAGAAAAGGTCCGGTTCGCCCCGCTCGTTGAAGTGAGGAAAATCCTCGTCTGTATCCCCGTGATGAAGGAATTCCGCCTTCGCGTATTCAGGCCCATGCATGAGCTCGCCGGGTCCGGCTTCCCACGCGAGGGGATAGATTGGAGTGTGATCGCGCTGACGTAGGATTGCCTTCTGATCACTGCTGATAGCTACCATGTGGATCGCAAAGGTGCATGGGAGCATCAACGGTGATTCCTCACTGATCCCGCGGAGCGCGTTTTCGAAGGCGTGTTGCCGCAAGTTGTGAAGCTCTTCAGCCCAGAGATTTTGCTGTATTGCGACATAGTGAAGGAACTTCGCAGGTGCGAGATCGATGTGGTATCGCTGTAAGTTGTGCGCGAACCGCATGCCTACGAGTCGAACTTGGAACCCGAGACGCTCATTTTCCAATCGGTCCACCTGTGCCGCTTTGCCCTTTTCGGTTTGATCCTTCCGCCACCATTCGAGAGCGCTCAGGGCGAGCGGAGGCATCAAGTCTGCGTAGCTGGAGGCGTCTTTGTTGTAGGTGAGGGAAAAGTCTCGTATCCGCCGCTCAGCGAACGGCATGATCCATGCGAATTCTGGATCGTGAAGAGCCCGGTTGTGTGGGTGAGACATCTCATTGAGCCAGAGTCGGCGCGCGGGAGGGTCATCCTTCGGGTCACGCGGCGTCAAGCGAGGCCTTTCGGCGGTGGATAAAAGGTCTGGGTTGTACCAGGAGGGAAGCGGTATTGGTTCTATCTTGAGCCTCACCGGACTCTTATGCCGCGTGATGTAATCGTCCTGTGTGTCTCCAAAGAATTGCCGCAGGTTCTGCGTCCGTTTATGAACACTGGATTCGTCGACAGAATGGCCCCACACGGCCTGCATTATGTCC
>JBAVUV010000768.1:0-2119 GCA_049696955.1 Candidatus Sulfotelmatobacter sp.
GTCCCGCACATGGCGCGCGCCATGTCCGCGATGGCCAACGCCGCACCGCCGCCTACGGAGGAATTTACTCCGCAAAACGTGACGGTGACGGCGCACGTGAACGTGCTTTTCAATTTGAAATGAGTGCCATTGCGCCTCGCTACGCTCGGCGGGACAGCCGAGGCTGTCCCTACATGAGCAATGCGAGGCATGTGCGTGAAGATCTTACGGGGTCGCCTTTGCGACCGCGATACGGCTCGCATCTACGGTGATGGGCCGTTGAATTTCCATCTCGATCGAAGTTCCGACGTCCAGCCTTACGTCGCTCCCGCGTTTCAGCAGCGCCCATGCAATGCCTGCTGCTGCGCCGGCGCCGGCTCCAATGCGAGCGCCATTCAGGCCCCCGGTAGCCAAACCTCCGGCGGTCGCGCCGCCCATGGTGCCGTACACGCCGTTTTTGGCTGCGTCTTCTACTCTTTTTCCGGTGTCGCTATCCTGCTGAATCGTGCCCTCCGAATCTTTGACGGATTTGTTATCCGCGCCCGGTGTGTTCTCAACCGATCCCGGCAGCATCACGGTGTAGCCGCTGGGATAAATCATGGATGTGAAGTGCATCAGGATTTCCGCGCGACCCTTACCGTGCCCGGCTCGCTCGACGCGCGCGATCTTTCCCTGAATGTAGGACCCTGCTGGAACGATCACACGGTCATCGACAACGAATGGAAACGCCGTCTCGGCATAGACCGCGTCGCCCTCACGGGCATTTTTGGTGGAGATCGCTTGCTTGAGAGAGAGGGGAATCTTAGTTCCGGCGGGAATCGTGATGGCGTTGGGATTGCGAGAGAGATCGGTCACCGATTTCGATGGGGCTGGATTTCCAACCGCAGGACTTGCCGAGGGCGACGCTGGTGGCAAAGTCGCCTGGCAAACAGCGACCCCGGAAACTAAGAATAAGAAGAGGATGCATAGAATGCGCATCACAAACCTCACAATGCAACGACACTGCAGAGCGCAAATTCAACTGAGAATACCACGAACTTCCGGGGCGGGATGCATATTCGGCACGTCAGGCTACCCAGGCCAGCCGCTCTCCGCTTATTGCCGCCTTATTGTCTTCCCTCACGCGGCGATCTGCCCTGAAAACTGTCTTTATCCCGAAGGGGCGAAAGTATGTGTACTAAGCACGTCCGAGACAACCTCACAGTGCTGCTGATGTTTTCGTTTCTTTTTGGGATCCCGACGCATGCCCAAAAGGTTGGTAGCCCTTTGGAGGGAGCGTACAAGAAATGGCTCGACGAGGATGTCCGATGGATTATCGGCGATCAGGAACGCGCTGATTTCAAAAAGCTCTCTGACGACAAGGAGCGGCGACCAGTTCGTTGTGGAGGTTCTGGGAGCGTCGCAATCCAACTCCCGGGGGATCAAGAAACATAGTCAAGGAAGAACACTACCGGCGGCTCTCTTACGTGAACCAACATTTCTCCGAGAATGTTCCAGGTTGGAAAACCGATCGCGGCCGCGTCTACATTATGTGGGGTCCGCCAGATGATATTGAGCGACGGTTGCGTTTCGAAGTGTCACAGGCGAACGACTTCCCGCGCCAGATTATTTCCGAGGCATGGCGCTGGTCATACATTGAGGGTGTCGGATGCGATGTCATTATCGAATTTGAAGGCAGCGGTGAAAGCGGCGAATACCACCTTACGGCGCGACACGGCGACTTAAGACCAATGTGGAAATCCAGCCCCGATTGCTTAATAGAGCAAATACTTTTTCCTTAGCTCCTCAAACTTGTTTAACTCTTCCTGCCAATCCTGCGCGATGCGCCGCGGATCTTCACCTGCCACTAGTCCATCGTAGACCGTCTGGTTCACCAACAACTCGGTTAAGCGTTCCATCTTATAGTCCGCTGGATAGAGCTTTCTCAACGCGGCGGCTAGCTCGATTCCCAACTCCGGTCCATCGAGCGCGTTGCGATCGGTTAAAACCAGATTCACTCCATCGCACTTCTGACCGGCATAATTGCTCGCGGTGGGCGTGAACGTTACTGGCACAAATCTGACTCCAGCAATTCCGCGCCCGTTCAAATATGCGGCCAGTTCTCGGCTCTTCATCCATGGAGCACCGAGCAATTCGAATG
>JBAVUV010000769.1:0-11180 GCA_049696955.1 Candidatus Sulfotelmatobacter sp.
GACAAGATGGATGCTGCGAATTTCTTCACCCCCGTCAAATCCGAACTACGGCGCAATCAATTCGGTGGCGTGGCGGGAGGGCCCTTCTGGAAGGACAAGCTATTCTGGTTCACGGATTACCAAGGAACCAGACAGGTGCAGGGCGCAGAAACCGGCATCGTTAACCTGCCGCCGGCTGCGCAGTTTCAGGGCAACTTTGATCCCTCACTTTTGACCGGCACCGTCGATTCTCCCGCCACTCCCTGTGCGGGTTGCCTCGACTGGCCCTCGAGGCTTTCACAACGGCTGGGTTACACGGTGTCGGGTGGTGAGCCCTACAGTTTCACCGGATGCACTAGCACAAATTACACTTCCACGAGTACTAACGCTTGCGTGTTTCCTGGCGGCGTGATTCCCCAAAAAGCGTGGTCGCCAGCAGCGATTGGAACTATCAAGTACATTCCTCAACCCAACATCGATCCCGCCGCAGGTACGTATTCCGACAATAGCCAAAGAAATACCGTTACGGATAACAAGATCGGAGAGCGGGTCGACTTCAACAATAGCAAGACGGGCAACTGGTCGTTCTATTACCACTTCGACGATTCGACCGTTCTCAGCGCCTTGCCGAGCGGTGGCGCAACCGTGCCAGGCTTCCCGGCGCAGACGCCCACTCGCGCCCAGGAGTTTGTTATAAGTAACACCAAGGTTCTCGGACCTACCGCTGTGAATGAGGCGCGCTTGACCTTCTTCCGCACGTCTACCCACTTGGACAACCCGACGGGTGGACAAGCGTCGCTTTCCTCTCTGGGCTTCGTGACCGGCGCCGGTACCCAGGGGATTATCCCCGATGCCTATCCCGGATATCCGGAGTATGTGCCCCAGCTCTACTTCAACAACTTCAGCATCGGCGCGCCCTCTCTGATCACTTTCCAGCCAAACAATACCTACACCGTATCGGACGGGTTTTCCAAGGTAGTGGGCAGGCATACGCTTAAGTTCGGAGGAGAATTCCGCTACCTGCAGGTGAACGAACGCAACTTAGCCAGCCAGGACGGGGCTTTTGTCTTCGATGGCACCGTGACCGGCGTCGATTTCGCCGATTACCTTCTTGGTGCGCCTACGGGAGCAGGGGGTGGCTACAGCCAGGCGGCGTTACAACTCTTGGATTCTCGCACGCGCTATGGCGGCGCATACGCCCAAGACACCTGGAGAGTAACGCCCGACCTTACGCTGAACCTCGGCGTGCGCTGGGAAGTCAGCATGCCCTGGTATGACACGCAGGGCAAGATCCAGACTTGGGTTCCGGGACAGCAGTCGGTGGTCTTTCCGGGTTCCCCCAAGGGTCTCGTATTTCCCGGCGATCCTGGCATTCCCAAGACGCTTGCCCCCACAAGATACGACAATTTCGGGCCACGCCTCGGGCTCGCCTACTCACCTGATTTCAGCGACGGCGTGTTGGGGAAGGTCTTTGGCGGGCCGGGAAAGAGCAGCATTCGCGCAGCCTTCGGGATCTACTATACGTCCGTCGAAGACCTGAACCTGTTTTACGAGGTGGCCGATGCTCCCTTTGGCTTGTACTGGAGCAGTCCCGGCGCTGTTCTGTTTGAGGAACCTTTCCGAAATCGGGTGGACGGAGGCACCGACGGGGAGGGACAGCGCTTCCCGTTCACCGTCCCAATTCCGGGCAGTCCGGCAAACAAGACGCTCAGTTTCGCGGTGTACGAACCTATGTCCTATTTCCCAGGATACGATATTCATAACCGGTTACCGTACGCCGAGCACTTCAATTTCTCGATCCAGCGTGAGCTGACCAAATCCACCGTATTGACTCTGGCCTACGTCGGCACGGAGGGTCACCGGCTCATCTCGCAGAGCGAAGCGAACCCCGGCGATGCTGCGTTATGTATGCAGCTCAATGCGCAAGGGTATACCGATCCATCGAATAATGGTTCCCAGTGCGGGCCTAACGTTGAACAGGACACCTTTACTCTTGGTGCAAACACGGTTTACGGCACCAGGGATAAGCTTTTAAATCCGAACTACTGCCCTGGGGCGCAGACGCTCTGCTTCGGCTTTGGCAACACCTTCACCAAGCTGGTTGCGAATTCGATCTACAACGCCGGTCAGGTCACGGTGGAACGCAAGGCCGGCGATGTAACCTTGCTGGCTGCTTATACGATAGCCAAAGGTCTGGATGATTCGTCAGGGTTTAACGATCTGGTCAATTTTGTTAACCCAAAGCTGAGCCGTGGGCTATCGTCGACTGACGTTCGCAACAATTTCGTGGTCAGTTACGTCTGGGCCATACCCTTTGATCGCGCCTTCCCCGGTTTACCGAAAAGGCTCACGAAAGGCTGGCAACTCCAAGGCATCACCCGGTTCGCGGGCGGGTTCCCGGTTCAGATGGGAGAGGGGAATCCCATACAAGCCAATAGCCCATATTGTCCGTCGGGGAACTGCCCGGGAGACGCCTCGCTTGTCGGCAGCCCGTCCACCGATATGCCCAATCTCGTGGGTCCAGTTCACAAATATAATCCCCGCTCTACTCCAGGTGTGTTCACATATTTCAGCCAGGGCTCATTTACCGGAACTCAGTGCGCTTTAGTGCCGCAGGTCGCGAACGGTCCTGGGTTTCTGACCGGTCCTGATTGCGGAAGTTTCGGGACTGCGAATCGCCGATTCTTCCATGGGCCCGGCTTCAACAACACCGATTTCGGACTTCAGAAGACGATCCCGGTCACCGAAGCCAAGTTGTTCGAGATTCGGGGTGAATTCTTCAATATTTTCAACCATGCGCAATTCATGAATCCGAGCGGGGATATCAGCAGCGGAAGCTTCGGAAATATCACCAACGCCCGCGACCCACGCATCGGGCAGGTCAGTGCGAAGTTCATCTGGTGATGCGCTCACGTAATGATGCGGGTGGGGCTCGATGCCTCGTCCGCAATTTTTACCTCTTGCGATCACTCCATGAGGAGGAACTCCCGCCGGATTAGCCGTGCTAGGCTGTGGTCATGAAGGGTTCCCTGTTTCTGGCGCTCATGTTGGCAGCATCTGGTTTTGCGCAAACGGCAGCGACCTACCGCCGCGACGCAACGGAGTTTGCCCGCCAAAAATCGTGGGATCAAGCAATCGCCACCTATCGCAAGGCTTTGGAGGTTGAGCCCAACGATGCCCTCACTCACTATGACCTAGCTCTTGCTCTTAAATACAAAGGTGAAGCGAAGCAGGCAGTTGACGAGTTTGAGGCCGCGCTGCGCCTCAAACCGAAGTGGGCTGATGCGCAATACGGATTGGGCGCCGCCTTGTACGATCTTCACGACCAACCTGGCGCCGCAAAGGACCTGCAGACTGCGATACGGCTCGCCCCCGCAAACGCCGCGGCACATCGGCTGCTGGCGCGCATTTATCTGGAGCAGAGCAATCCTTCGTCCGCCAAGACTGAACTTCAGCGGGCAATTGCATCGAAGCCATCAGCAGAACTTTACACTGAGTTGGGACTGACCGAAGGCCAGCTTGCCGATCTTCCCGGTGCAGCGGCCGCGTTTCGCCGCGCCCTGCAGTTGAATCCGCGGCTTACGACAGCCCACATGCTTCTGGGTGTCACGCTGCGCCGCCAAGGCGATCACGCTGGCGCCTTAGCGGAATTCCGCAAAGCGGTGGCTGCCGATCCTGGTGACCCCCGAGCACAATTCAATCTTGGAAAGGAACTGAAGGCTGGCGGCGACTTGGCAGGCGCCATCGCGGCCTTCCAGCGCGCCATCGAACTGAAACCTGACTATGAAGACGCGCATTACAACCTCGGCATCGCCTTGCGTGACCAGGGCCAGACGGAA
The DNA here is from genome assembly GCA_049696955.1 of Candidatus Sulfotelmatobacter sp. Taxonomy (GTDB): domain Bacteria; phylum Acidobacteriota; class Terriglobia; order Terriglobales; family Acidobacteriaceae; genus Sulfotelmatobacter. The sequence continues at coordinate 3,819 of JBAVUV010000769.1, forward strand.
GCGGGACAAAAGGAATTGAACGAGATCGGCGACCTACGGCGGTTCCGTGCGCGCCTGGCGGAGGCGAAATTGCTTACCCTTCAGGGCGTAGGCGCACTGCAGGATGAAAAACTCAACGACGCTCTTGGTTTCTTTCAAAAGGCCATTGAGAAGGGCCCTGAGTTGCCGACCGGCTACTACTACTTAGGCCTCACGTGGGAGCGCGAGGGGGACGCCGGGCAGGCTCTGACAGCGTTCGAGAAGGCACTGGAGCTGAAGCCGGACTATGCACAGGCACACTCGAGCCTTGGCCTGCTGTATTGGCGTCAGAACGATCACACGCACGCACTCGAGGAATTCCGGCAGGCAACCATGTGCGATCCCGACCTGGCGGAGGCGCACTATAACCTCGGCTTGGCCCTGGCGCACTCGGGCAAATTGGACGGAGGCATCAGCGAACTGAAAGAAGCCATCAGTCTCAATTCGGAGTACACCGACGCGCGGGTTCAACTGGGATTGGCGCTTAGCCAGAAAAATGACAATACCAGCGCGGCAAATGTATTCCGTGAGCTCGTGCGGCGCGATCCGAACTTCGCGGAGGGGCACAACAATCTCGGATTGGTGCTGTTGCAGGCTGGCAATGTTCGGGGGGCGCAGAAGGAGTTCGTCGATGCGGTGCGTCTTAAGCCAAGGTACGCGGAAGCACACTACAATCTGGCATTGGCGCTACAACAGGAAGGGAATGAAGCAGAATCGCGCGCAGAGTTCAACAAGGCTTATGAGATTGCGCCGCAGTTGAAAGACGCGCCGCACCCGTAACTGTGGCTGGTGTTTCCGAACTCCGCTTACCTTGCGATTTTCTGTCCGTCTAAGCCAACCAGCACAGCTATCAGACACAGAAGCCACGTCCGAGTGCTTTGTCCCGGGCTGCGCCTGAGTTGGCTGTCGATGCCCACCAAAAAAGAGGAGCCTTCCATGCACAGAGCTCGCCGCCTGCTTATCGTGCTTTCAGGATTCTTGTTGATAGTCAGCCTTTGCCACGCGCAAACCCTGATGCTTGACCTTCCCCTGCAGAGTCAGCATGCCGTGGTTACGCAGCGTATCGGCATTACCGATATCACCGTCAACTACCACCGGCCACTCGTCAATAGCCGGCAAGTTTGGGGCAAACTGGTGCCTTACGGACAAGTATGGCGTGCCGGGGCCAACGAAAATACCACCATCACGTTCACGGATCCGGTCACCATTGAAGGCCAATCGCTCGACAAGGGAACCTACGGGCTGCACATGATTCCCGGCGAAAATGAGTGGACGGTGATCTTCTCGAAGATGTCCACTGCATGGGGAAGCTTCAGTTACAAACAGGATGAAGATGCGCTGCGCGTCACGGTGAAGCCGCACGCTGCCGAGTTCCATGACGCCCTCACTTACGACTTTGACGACGTCAAACCGGATTCCACCGTAATCACTCTGAGCTGGGACAAAGTCGCGGTGCCCTTCAAGGTTGCGGTGAATGTCACTGACATCGTTGAAGCCAGCATTCATCGGCAAATCCGTGGACTCAATCAGTATTACTGGGAGGGCTGGGACGACGCCGCCGGATATTACCTGGCCGCGAAGGCGAATTTGGACGAGGCGCTGAAGGATGAAGATCAGTCGATTAAAGTAGAAGAGCGATTCGACAACCTGATCAACAAGTCGCACATTCTTGAGGCGATGGGCCGCAAGGATGCTGCTACGGAATTCCGCAATAAGGCGTTAGAAAAGGCCTCGCCACAACAGCTTTACTTCTACGGGCGTCAGTTGCAGGGAGAAAAGAAACAGGAAGAAGCGTTCGCCGTCTATCGCTCTACGGCTAAGAAGTATCCGGACGAATGGACCTCGCATGTCGGCCTGGCCCGCGTTTACAGCGGCGAGGGCGACTTCGACAAAGCCGTCAAGGAGATGCAGGCTGCTCTCCCCGGCGCACCCGACGACGCCAACAAGTCCAACCTGCAAAATTACATTAAGCGCTTGCAGTCGAAAGACGACATCAATCGCTAGAATCCGCAAGCCGACAAACCAGCAAGAAGGCCAGCCGTAAGGCTGGCCTCTTCATTCCGTAACTCGTTTACCAGACCCGGCAGGCGTTGGCCCGGACCATCTTCTGGCCGGCCTTGCAACCGAATGCCTTGGCGAAGTCAGGCATATTCGAATCCACATTGTCGATGCGGAAGATAGGCAGTGAGTGCGGGTTCGTGGTGACGATCAAGCGAGCTACCTCAGGCCGCACGCTCGAACACCACGAGTAAGCATTCGCAAGGAAAAAACGCTGCAGATAGGTCCATCCATCCGGACCTTTGTCGTCGAGCGATTTTCCTTGCTTCTTAAGGTCGGCCTCCAGCGCCATCAGGGCAAGATGGATGCCGCCGTTATCCGCCGTATCCTCGCCCTGAGTTAACAAACCATTTTGCTTTACTCCCGGCCCGGCGTCCGGAACCTCCTGTGTGTACTCATCGGAAATGCATTTGCCACGCTCGTCATATTGTTTGGCATCCTCGGCGGTCCACCAGTCGCGCAGATTGCCGTGAGCGTCAAACTTGCGGCCTTGATCGTCGAAACCATGCGTGAGTTCATGGCCGATCACCATGCCAATGGCGCCGTAGTTTACCGAATCATCCATGTTCTTCTCGAAGAACGGCGGCTGCAGGATGCCAGCCGGAAAATTGATGGTATTTAGTTGCGGATCGTAGTAAGCGTTGATTGTGGGCGGAGTCATTGTCCACTCACTGCGGTCGACCGGCTTGCCGATTTTTGCGACCCAACGCTCGAACTCGAAGGTTGAGGCATGCTGCACATTTTCCAAATCATTGTCGCGAGTGATTTTCACGCTCGAGTAATCCCGCCAGTGGGAAGGGTATCCAATCTTGTCTTCGATTCCCTTCAGCTTGACGATGGCCTGTTCCTTGGTGGCGGGCGTCATCCAGCTCACGCTCTCGATATCTTCGTGCATCGCGTTCTCGATGGCGTGCACCATTTCGAGAGTGCGCTCCTTGCTCGCCGGCGGGAAAGCGCGGTCAACGTAAGCTTGACCCAGAGCCTCTCCAAGATCGCGGTCCGCCCAATGCGTGCAGCGCCGCCAGCGCGGAAGCTGTTCCTCCTGACCTGCTAAAGTTTTAGCGAAGAAGTCGAAGTTTTCTTCGTCCATCGCCTTGGTTAAGTATGGCGCGGAGCGGTGAATCGCCTGCCAGCGCATGTACGTCTTCCACTGTTCCAACGGACGTTCCGCCAGCAGCTTGTCTTCGGCGCGAAAGAAGTCAGGCGAAGTCACAATGTAGTGTTCGCTGGCCGGAGCATCCACGGCCTTCAGATAAACGTCCCACTGGATCGTCGGCGTCAGCTCGCGAAGCTGAGCCAGGCTGAATTTGTTGTTAACATTTTTGGGATCGCGGCGCTTGATGTTATCCATCTGTGCTTTGGCCATGGCGGTTTCCAGGTCAACCACGGTGGCGGCATCGGCTCCGGCCTGCGCTTCCGGCTCGCCCGCCAGTACCAGCATCTTCTGAACGTGAGCCCGATATTTCTTCAGAGTCTCGACTGACTTCTGATCGGTGTTGATGTAGTAATCGCGATTGGGCAAACTCAAGCCGCCCTGATCGACCTGCGCCACCACCTTGGAAGCGTCGTCGTAATCCTGCTGCCCGGTGAAACCGAAAAACGGCGCGTTGGTTTGGTTATCTCCCTGCTCCCATGCACCGGGAAAAAGACGATGCAAATGAGCGATTTCCAGCGTGATTTCCTGTTTGGACTTAATTCCAGCAATGCGATCCAGTTCCGGCTGCAGCGGCTTTATACCAGCCGCTTCGATGCCGCTTTCGTCCATGCAGGCAGCCCAGTAGTCGCCAATCTTCTGCTGCACCGGACTGCGCTGAGGATCGTTCTTGCTCGCAGCTTCCAGGGTCTCTCGCAGCACGTTGTCGTTCCACATTTCCAAACCGCCTCCCGTGCTCCAATAAACCTGGTCGCCGGGAATGGGATTGGCGGCAATCCATTTATTGCAAGCGTACTTGTAGAAGTCATCGCAAGGATTGAGAGACCGGTCAACCAGGTTTGGATCGAAATGATCTAGCTTGGGAGTCTTACTCTGGTCCGCCGCGACATGCGCACTGGCAGCGGTCGGTGGAGCAGGCGTTTGGCCGAGCAAACCCAACGGTAAAGTCAGCAACAGACACAGAATGATTCTGGAAATAGGCATAGGGCCTCTCTTGTAAATGGGTCGGAATTGGAGCAGGAATGGCAATGGCCGCTTAGAACTACGAACTCACCCGCTACTAACTCGTCAACGATACGCTGACTTCTATAACTTTAGGATACGAAGCTTAACGCGTTCAGGTTCCGTGCCAAAAGTAATGATGGGCAAGAGTAACATCGGCGCTGTCGGCCTTCCCTAAAACGAAAAACACCATACTACAGACGAGGTGGCGGCGTCACGGTTAGCGAACTCATACTCTCGATCTGCGAATCTAGCCCGTATTGTGCAATCCGGCGGCGATTCCGTTGATAGTCGCTCCGAGGGGATACTCCAGCTCCGCCAAATCCTGCCCCTGTTGCTTGCGGCGAAGAAGTTCCACCTGGATCAGGCTCATCGGGTCTACGTAGGGATTGCGCAAATGAATGGAGCGCGCCAGAACCCGGTTGCGAGCCAACAGCTCGCGCTGTCCGGAGATGCTCAGAATCATGCGCCGCGACTGCAGGAACTCCGCTTCCAGCATGGCGAAGACGCGCGTCCGCAACGCGGCATCCTTCACCAGGCCGGAATAAACCCGGGCGATATGCAGATCAGCTTTGGCCATGCCGAGTTCGACGTTGCGTACCAGGTCCGCGAAGATGGGGAAGTCTTTTGCCATTTGCCGCAGCAACCGTTCCTGGCTTCGTCCCTTTTTTGCGAAGCTCTGCATACCTTGACCAACTCCATACCAGGCTGGCACTGCGTGACGGCTCTGCATCCACCCAAATACCCACGGAATGGCGCGCAGGTCCTCAAGCCGCCGCCCTTTAGTCCGGCGCGATGGACGAGAGCCGATGCGAGCTGCGTCTAGTTCCAGTACTGGCGTGGACTGCTCGAAGTATTCCAGCACATCGGCATTCTCGGCAATGTCGCGGCGGTAGGCCCGGTAAGCTTCCTCCGACATCTCTTCCATCGCCTCTTCCCAGCGCGACTGATCTACCGAAGAAGCCGCATGCTTCCCGGGACGCGTCAACGCTTCCAGGCTGGCGGCAATCATCAACTCCAGGTTCCACTCCGCCAGCACTGCGTCTTCATACTTCCAGTTGAGAACTTCGCCCTGCTCGGTGATGCGAATGCGACCCGAAAAGCATCCTTCCGGCTGCGCCAGGATGGCGGAGTGCGTAGGTCCACCCCCGCGCCCGACCGTTCCTCCGCGGCCGTGGAAGAGCCGTAGCTTCACACCGCATTCTTGCGCCGCTCGATGCAACTCCCGGTGCGCTTTATAAAGTTCCCAGGTGCTGGTCAGCATTCCACCATCTTTATTGGAGTCGGAATAGCCGAGCATCACCTCCTGCCACTGTCCCCAGGAACTAAGGAGGGGCTGATACTCCGGATGCCGCCACAAACGGCGCATTACGTCACTGGCTCGGCGCAAAGAATCTATCGACTCAAACAGCGGCACGGGCATGAGTCCGGGGTCATTCGAATCTGAATCGTTATCTGAACCAGCCACTGTCACTCCGCAAGCACCGGCCAGCCGAATCACGTTCAGCACGTCTTCCTCGGACTCCGCCCCGCTGATGATGTATTGACTGATGGAATGTGCGGGATAGGTCCGCTTGAGTTCTTCGATAGCATGGAACGTGTCGATCGTTTCGCGGGTCAGAGGAGAGCCCATCTCGCCCTGTGCCAGGGCGGCGCCTGCGGCCAAAGGCGGGGCCGTATCCATTAATTCAGCCTTTCTTACTTTGGTCTTTCTAAGCTCGGGACTTCTCGGTTCGAATTTTCTTGCATCGATTTTCTTGGAACGAATCTCGTCCAGAACTTCCGCGTGCACTCGAGCATGCTGCCGGATATCGAGAACCTGTAAATGAAAGCCGAAGGTTTGGAGTTGACGCAGCACCGGATCGACGAAGGCTTCCGCCAGCCGCTGCCCGCGATTCGACATCAGGCTGGTTCGCAGCAGCGCTCGATCAGATTCAAACTCCGCCGCATGTTCATACGAGCCTTGAGTGCCCGGGCCTTCGCGGCTGCGCTGCAACCGATAAACCACAAAAGAGAGAAAGCGCCGGTAATGTTCTACCGTGTTGCGCGGGCCCCACAACATCGTCGCACCGGGAATCGATCGCTCATAATGCGCCAACCTGTTAAGAATCTCCGCCGAGGCGCCGGCCTGCCGCGAGGAGGAACTCAGGCAGTCGCTCAAGAATTCGACGCCGCGGATGTATTCGCGGAGAATCACCGTGCGCGCCGTTTCCAGGGCGTCTTTCACGCATCCGGACTTAACCAGCGGATTTCCATCGCGATCGCCGCCGATCCAGGAACCGAAACTGATCAGGTTCGGCAAGTCGGCTGCCTGAACCACAGCTCCATATTCTTCGCGAACCGATTCCGCCACCTCGCTATAGATGCGGGGCAGCGTTTCAAACAGCGACAGCCGAAAATAGCGCAATCCCATGCGGATCTCATCATCGACGGTAGGCTTGGTCTGTCGAACTTCGTCGGTCTGCCAGAGAGCGGTAATCTCGGCATGGACGATCTCTTCGCAACGTAAGGCTTCGCCAACAGTTAAGGGAAGGCGATCCAGCCGCTCCAGTTGTTCGGCGATGCGGCGCCGCTTGAGCAGGACTGTCTGCCGCGCCACTTCTGTAGGATGCGCAGTGAATACAGGAGTCACGGTGATTTGGCGAAGTGCCGCCAGAGCTGCATCGGCGGAGATTCCGGCTCGCTTCATGCGCATCACTGTTCCATGAAACGATCCGGGTAATGGTGCGGATTGACGATCCAATTGGCGGGCTCGCCGCCGCCGCTTGCGATGGTTGGTCTCCGCCAGGTTTGCCAGCTCAAAATAAATGGCAAATGCCTTCGTGACCTGGTGGGCGCGCTCCGTATCCATTTTCGAAATCATGGCCTGCGCACTGGCCATTAAATCTCCGTGCGCCGCGGCGGCGGGGCTGTGCGCTACACGCTCGCGGTGCCGAATCATCAGCTTGCGCAGCTCTTCAACAGTATCGAAGTGTTCCGGGCCCACTTGCTCCACCAGCACGCGGCCGAGTAAAGCACCCAGCGAGCGCACATCGCGACGTAAAGCGTGATCCTTTGCAGAATCGTCGGACTGCGCAGCAAGCTCGGCGAGACGGTTCTTTTGATTGTCCGCTTTCCACAGTGGTTTAGGC
>JBAVUV010000770.1:0-4389 GCA_049696955.1 Candidatus Sulfotelmatobacter sp.
GCCGCAAGTCCGGGCTTGGGAACCAGTCCGAATCCGATCTTGGCCGGATTGCAGTTTTATGAGAACGGCATCGGGATTGGCGGGACGAATGGAATCCCGAAGGGCTTGACTAATAACTACTGGCCGCAATTCGGTCCCCGCGTTGGATTTGCTTACGACCTCACAGGCCGAGGGAAGACGGTAGTGCGCGGCGGCTTTGGCATCATGTACGACCGCATTCAAGGTAACGATATGTATAACGGCGCAACGAACACTCCGTTCGATGCCAGCCCCACGGTCCACAACGTTTCTCTCTCGAACCCGGGACTCGACGTTACCACCGGCGGCACCATAAATGCCGCGGCGCTGCCGATTCTTCCCGTTGGTATCACAGGAATCGCTTTGAATTACAAACCCCCCACGAGTTACCAGTACAGCATCGGTGTTCAGCAGGCTTTAGGAGCAAGGTCGGTGTTGGGTATTTCTTATGTTGGCAGCCAGGGTCGACACGAGAACTACTATCAGGAAGTAAACCTTCCGCCGGCCGCAGATTTGCCGGCGCTGGTCGCTTCGGGTGGAACCGGCATCAACCAGTTGTATCAATACTTAGGCTACGGAGGAATCAGGCTTTCGATTGATGGAGCCAATGCACACTACAATTCGCTCCAGGTTGACTTGCACGGGAACGTAACCCGGGATTTGCAACTGCAATTTGGTTACACGCTTGCGCGTGCGGTCGACGCGACTGACAGCAATGGCAGTGGTGGCGATCTCAACAACGTTACCAATCCGTACGTGGGATGGAGATACGATCTGGGTCCATCGGTATTCGACCGTACCAATGTGGCCTTCGTTAATTTCGTTTACCAGATTCCTTTCTTGAAGAACAGCGACAACCATGTCCTCGGGTCAACGGTGGGAGGATGGGCGCTGTCAGGAATCGTCACGATGGAATCGGGAGCGCCAATCAATCTTGGAGTGAGCGGCAGCACCGTTGCCAGCGTCATCCCCAATGCTGGCACGTCGACTCAGCAGGGCGACCGGCCCAATGTGAACGGAAGCATCTCCTACCCGAAGACCGCCGACGAATGGTTTAACCCGGCGGTTTTCTCCGCTCCGGCACCGGGCACATATGGAAATCTGGGGTTTGATGCATTGCGGGGCCCGGGCCGAGACGACTGGAACCTTGCGCTTCTGAAGAACTTCGTTCTCAGCGCGGAGCGGGGCAGCCGCATTGAATTCCGCGCCGAGACCTTCAATACCTGGAACCATACCCAGTTTAAGGGAGATATCAATAACGGCGGCATCAGCCTTGACCAGGGGTCTGGCAACTTTGGCGCTGTAACCGGGGCTTTCGATCCCAGAGAATTCCAGCTGGGATTGAAGATTATCTACTAACATTATGTTGAATGACTCTCTGGCGCTCCGCTCACCTGGGATGAGCGGAGCGTTATTTTGCCGGTAGAGGTTTCAGTGTGAAGGTGTGTCCTGACGCTGCGTTTCGAGTATGACGAAGTGGAATTTCGGCTCTTTAGTGGTTGCGGCATTCTCGCTTGTGTTGTTCCTCCCGCCGGGTGCAAGCGGGCAATCGTCGAATCCCGCCGATGCGATAGCGCTCGAACAACGAGGAAAGCTGGCAGAGGCTGCCGAGATCTGGCGAGCGGTCGTCCGGAAAAATCCCAATGATGCTGCGGCGAATGCCAGCCTGGGAGTAGTGCTCTCGAAGGAACAAGAATACAAAGAAGCGGCGTCCGCCTATGAAAAGGCTCTGGCCTTGAACCCAAATTTGCCGGGGGTGCAACTCAATCTGGGCTTAGCGGAGTTCAAGCAAGGTCACTTTCAGGCGGCGATAGCGCCGCTTCGCGCGGCTTCTGTTGCGGACAGTCAAAATCATCAGGCGGCTACGCTGCTGGGTTTGAGCTATTACGGAGCAAAGCATTTTGCCGAGGCTGCGAAACATCTTGAGGCGGCTGCAAAGGCCGATCCAAACAATGCCGAATTACTCCAGGTGCTCGCGCAGAGCTGCCTCTGGGCGAAGAAATATTCCTGCGCGCTGGATGAATTCCGTCTGATTCTCCAACAAAGCCCGGATTCCGCATCCGCGCACATGCTAAGTGGAGAAGCTCTCGATGGGCTGGAGAGAACTCCCGAGGCAATTCGTGAGTTTCAGGCTGCGGAAAAAGCTTCGCCACAGGAGCCAAATGTGCATTTCGGTCTGGGCTATCTCTACTGGAAGTCGCACCAATACGATGACGCCAAGGGCGAGTTCGAGAAAGTTCTAGCGCTCGATCCTAACCATCCGCAAGCACTGACGTACTTGGGCGACATCGCGATGAAGAAGGCGAGTCTGGACGAAGCCCTCGTTCTGCTGCGCAAAGCAGTTGCGAAAAAAGACGATCTACGCCTTGCTTATATCGACATGGGGGCTGTTCTCACTGAGCAGAAGCGATACCCGGAGGCCGTGGCCGCGCTTCGGCGCGCGGTTGAATTGGATCCTGCCCAGCCGGACGCTCATTACCGCCTGGGACGAGTCTATCAGGCCATGGGAAAAACAGTGGAGTCACAGAAGCAGTTTGCCAAGGTGCGCGAACTGCATGAGAAGTCTGATGAGCCGCTGGCGATGAAAATTTCCTCGAGTCCACCCCCGCTGCATCAATGAGCGAAGGGTGTCAGTACTCCCGCGGTAGTTTGTGCGGCGCTTTCAGGACTGACTCCGAGGTGCAAATTTGACGCAATAAAGAACACCAATTGCCAACAGCGCCGCGCCCCACCATACATTGGCGTGCAAATGAAATAGGACAACGCCTGGATTCGCCGGAGGATTTACCAGTTGGTAGATTCCCGCCGCCAGGATCAACGCGCCGTTCACTGCCAGCGAAATGCCGATGAAGAACCAGATCGAAATCATCCTGACTGCCATTCGTCTGCCTCGCTAATCCTCTACCAGAAAATAATGTTGAGTATCACAAAGACGACTGTGACGACACCGGCCCAGAAAATTGGCTTCTGATACAAAGGAAGATTCCCGACCGAAGGTACCTCCGTCAGCCCGTATACCAAACCCGTCAATTGACTATCCGGCGTGGGTTTCGTGGCGAGGCTTACGATTACGGTCACCAACACACAAGTGATGAAAGACCAAAGCGCTTGATACATATCCTGAGCGAGTCCTTTGGCATGGGGTGAAAGCGCGACGTAGCGCAACGCAGAAGGATCGATTTTTACCCAGGTCCACATACCGATAGAACAAAGCGTGCCGCAGAGTAATCCCCAGAATCCGCCAGAGCCGGTCGCACGCTTCCATAACATTCCGAGGACGACCGTGCCGAACAGAGGAGCAATAAAGAAGCTGAAAAGCGCTTGCACATAATCCATGATGCTGGCGAACTGCATCACCAGGTATGCCGTGCCTACGCTGATCAGCACGCCGATAATCGTAGTCCAGCGTCCCATGTTCACGTAATGGTGGTCGCTGCCCTTGCTGTTGATGAACGGCCGGTAGATGTCATAGGTCCAGACAGTGGTGAAGGCGCTGACATTTCCCGCCATGCCGGACATAAAGCCGGCAATCAGAGCTGTAACTCCCAGGCCAAGCAGGCCGGGACCACAATAGCGCGCCAGCATGAGCGGAAGCACATCGTTATAGCTATGAGCTCCGGTGACTGCGGCCACAGACTCCGGAACCAGTTTCTCCGGCAGTAGAGCTAATCCCAGCAAGCCGGGCAGTATGACAATGATCGGGACAAACATCTTGAATCCGGCGCCGATGATGGGTGCCATTTCCGCGCTGCGAATGTCTTTCGCTGCCAAAATGCGCTGGACGACGAGGAAGTCCGTGGTCCAGTAACCCATCGAGATCACGGCGGCCAGCCCGAAGACAATACCGACCCAGTTGATTCCCATAGGATTGTTGCTGAATGTGCCTAACCCGGCCCAGAGATGGACATACTGCTCCGAAGCTCGGTGCGCAATTTGCAGTTTTAGATTTGTCCAGCCGCCGGCTTCATAGAGTCCGAGGATCGGAATCAGCAGTGCCCCGGCCCAGATCAGAAAGAACTGCAACACCTCGTTGAAGATCGCCGAGCGCAGGCCACCGAGCGTTACATAAATCGCCACGGTCAGCGACGAAACCCAGATACTGAAATTAAGATCCCAGCCGAGCACGATCTGCATGACCTTGGCCATGGCAAACATGTTGACCCCGCTCATCAGCACGGTCATGAAGGCGAACGAAACCGCGGATAAAGCACGGCTGGACTCGCCAAAGCGGAGTTTTAAATATCCCGGGACCGAATGAGTCTTGGAAATGTAGTAGAACGGCATCATCACCAGCGCCAGGAAAAGCATTGCAGGGATGGCGCCGATCCAGTACCAGTGCGTCGCCAGAATGCCGTACTGGTAAGCAGAGCC
>JBAVUV010000771.1:0-38098 GCA_049696955.1 Candidatus Sulfotelmatobacter sp.
GGATTCGTACTTCTTCATCTCGTGCTCCTTTGTTTTGATTGTCCTCAAGATGTGAGCCGAGGGCAGGGCGTAGGCTGCGCGTGTCCCAAGGTTCTCTTCGTTTGCCGAGGCTGCGCCTGCGGAAACGGTGAACGAAAGAACCTCTGGACGGGACACGAAAGGCGCGGCCTACAGGGTAATCAAGCGGGTGCAGCGCTTACCCGAGCAGAAAAATCAATCATCGGGGGCGCGGCTTGTAGGGAAACATGGCAACGGATGCTGGCGAGAATGCCGTCGATGAGGGGTTTCTGCGCGAGCTGTGCGGTCGCCAGATCAGGGCTGGTGCCGTCGATGAGAAGCACGTGATCTCCCGAACGGAAGCGGAGAGATCCTTGCAAATTTGCAAGCCCGAGAAAGATTGGCCGGAACCCATGTCCCCGCCGATCCAGGCGGCGTTATCGGACGGCACCTCGCGATTCGGGAGCGACAGGTCTCTCTTGAGCGGGAGCTCGCGATCGGTGTCGGGAGGAATAGACGCCAGGCGACCCTGCGCAATGCGCTGAATGACATTGCCAGCTTCGGGCTTTCACGGGAGAACGCCGTCGCGATCGCGCGCGACATGCAGCAAACGGTGAAAAATGCCTGGCAGGATCTCTTCAGGCGCGCCATGGCTTCACGACCGTCGAAATCGAGCGCCTGCGCACCTGCTTCATCGCCTGTGATGAGCCCATTGAGAATGAAAACGACGCAGCGGTCTGAGCCGGTATTTCAGCATGCTGGTCTCCGTGGTGGTGCCGGCAGCGGCGGCGGTAGTAGTCGTCGTGGTTATCGCGGCCATGGCCGTGATGATGGTGGTGGTGGCGACCATGATCACAGACGCCATGCTGCTCATCATGCTGATCGTGCTCTGCTGGTCATCGATCGAGCCTTCCTTTATTTATTATTGCTTGTCCATGCCAAGCATTCGCCGGAGTCTCGCCTTCAGCACCATATCTGCCGGGCTCTTGCAGCCTCTGTTAAGCCAGTTCTCGAAGTCCTGAATTTTCACGACGTGGGTAACTTCAGGCTGTCTGACGCCGACGGTGACTGTGGTCAGGCCTTCGCCTATCTCACCGGCCCATTCGTCGCCGCGCAGCGTGGCCAGGGCTTGGGCGAGGGCTTCGTAGAGGGTTTCTGCCGTGACATCGAGAGCGTGCGCGGTTTGGTTCAGATCGCGGATAACGACCCTGCAGGCTTTCAGAGGCACGCATGAGATTTGGCATATTCGCTATATGGGCCCTGCACTACTTCGCAACAAAAAACCCCTTTTTGAGGGGGTTTTGTTACAGCTCTGTGTTGACAAAAACGACCGCCATAAAAAGGATGCGGGGATCGGGCGGCAGCGGCAATGCGTGCCAGAACGCAATGGCGAATAACTAGCCATCTTATTGAAATTACGTGCTTTAGTTGCATTGAACCCACACGTTTTCAGCGATGTAAACAATTTCAGCATCTGTTGAAAGCATGGCTTTTAGTGAAATAATTTGCCGGATTTCACTAAATATGATAGTTTCAACATATGCTGAAAGCGCGGGAATCAATGAAAGAGCTGGAAGACAGGGCTGCGGGTGCCCTTGGCGAGCTTATGGAGCAAGTGCCGGCAATTCACGTCGAGAATATCAAGGTAGAGGCCGGGCCTAACGATCGGGGGGCCGACATCCTGGCGCGCATCAATGTTTATGACCGGCCCCACATGCTGGTTTGCGAGGTAAAGTCCAATGGCCAGCCCCGGAATGTGCGGGCAGCCTTGCTGCAGTTGCGCAACTACATCGTGCATTTCGGAGTAGATGCCGTCCCGGTCTTCATCGCGCCGTATCTTTCGCTGGAAGCGCAGGCGCTCTGCAAGGAGAACGCGGTTGGCTTTATCGATCTTGTCGGCAATGCGCGCCTCAGCTTTGACAATGTCTTTATCGAACGGCGCGTGGCGGACCGGCCGCCGGCGGATCGCCGCGAGCTCAAGTCGCTGTTCAAACCTAAATCCGCGCAGGTGCTCCGTGTACTGCTCCGCGATCCGAAGCGCGCATGGCGCGTGACCGAACTGGCTGAGGTTGCCGGAGTCAGCCTCGGTCATGGCAGCAACGTGCGCACCGGCCTGCTGGATCGCGAGTGGGCGCAGGTATCGGAGCGGGGCCTGTTCCTGTCCGAGCCGGACGCGTTGCTCAATGCGTGGCGAGATGAATACGAGCCGCCCGCGGGCAAGCGCATGGGTTTTTACACAACCCTGCATGGCAGTGGCTTTGAAGAAGTGGCACGCCAGACTTTGCCGCAATCAGAAAAGGGGAAAGCCGTATTCGCGTCTTTCTCGGCGGCGAACTGGCTGGCGCCTTACGGCCGGACCGGCACCCAGTATTTTTATGCGGACGATGTTGGTCTTGAGCGGCTGAAGGAGCACCTGAAACTTTCGCCGTCTCCCAAGGGTGAGAACGTGGTAGTGACCGTGCCGAAAGATGACGGGCTATTCCGCGATACCATCGAGCCGGCGCCGGGGGCAGTGTGCACGAGCGCCATCCAAACCTATCTTGACCTTTGGGCCGCCGGCGAGCGCGGGCAGGAAGCCGCCGAGCATCTGCGGCAATCGAGGCTTTCATGGCCGGCGTGACGCCGCCCGATCCGCAATCGGCAGCCGACTACGACGATCGCACAACCGCGGCCGTTAAAAGTGTGCTCGTCGAGATCGGCCAGATATTGGGAAGCTTCAGAGGAAAGTTTGCCGTCATCGGGGGCGCTGTCCCCTGGCTCTTGCTCGACAATGAAGAGATGAGGCACGTCGGCTCGGTCGATGTGGATCTCAGTCTCGACGCGGAAGCGTTAGGCGATGGCGAATATGCCACGCTGGTCAACGCCCTCATGGAGCATGGCTATGAACAAAGAACTAGCATTCTTCGACGCTTCCAGCTCGTGCGCACAGTCCCCGCAACGGATGGCGGAGATCCCATCGATATCGTTGTTGACTTCCTGATGCCTCGCGATGTCGAGATCGTCAAAAACAGTCCACCTTTAATCAGCGACTTCGCAGTGCAGAGGGCGGACGGGGCCGATCTGGCGCTGCGCTTTTATCAACTCGTGGCAATTGAAGGACCGATGCCTGATGGCGGTCCTAACCGCGTCGAGATCGCGGTCTGTTCGATACCCGCCTTGCTCGCCATGAAAGGTCATGCCTTGCAGGGCCGCGCCAAGCAAAAAGACGCCTACGACATTTACTACAGCATCCGAAATTATCGCGGCGGGCCGGAAGCGCTGGCGGAAGCCTGTCGGCCGTTACTTGAGCATGAAAGCGCTGCGCGCGGTTACGGCTACATAAACGAGAAGTTCGACAGGGTGGACGGATATGGTCCCGACCGTGTCAGGCGCTTCGTGCAGGACACGGACGTATTGGACCGCCGCACTCCGGAACAATGGCAGCAAGATGCCTTCGGTCAGGTCGATGCCTGGCTGCGTGCGCTCGGACTGAGGGGCTAGAGAGCCCAATCCGGCGAGTCGCGACCTTCATCGCTGAGAAGGTACGATGGTCGACGGATCAAACCGAGCCCGCAAAAACTAAAGCGCTGAGGTGAGAACGCAAGATATGTGGCCAGATAACGAGACCGAACTCGATTTCCTGAATTTCACTGGTGTCGCCGACACGGTGGCCGAGATCGTCGTTCAGGCGCAAGGTAGTCCGATTTCGATTGGAGTGTCCGGAGCGTGGGGCGTCGGCAAGTCGTCGATGATCCGTTTGATCCGCCGTTCCCTCGACCGGCGGGAGAATACGGACTTCATCTTCGTCGAGTTCAACGCATGGCTTTACCAGGGATACGATGACGCGCGGGCCGCGCTTATGGAGGTGATTGCCGCCTCGCTGACGAAAGAAGCGGAGGCGCGCCAAAAAGGGGTTGAAAAAGCAAAGGAGTTTCTGCAGCGGATTAACTGGTTCCGCGTGGCGAAGCTCGTGGCAGGTTCAGCCGTCTCGATGTCGCTAGGGATGCCTCCCATAGGCTTACTTGGTGAGATATATGGGATTGGAGAAAAGTTAATCGCAGGTGATGTCGACGATAAGACCGCTGGCGATATAGAGCACGCTGCGGGAGGCGTAGCCGGCGCAGCGAAAAGGCTCCTGGGAGCGAAGAAGAAAACATCGCCGCCGAAGGAAATTCAAGCCCTTCGAGACAGTTTCGAGGAAACTTTGGCCGAAATGGGCGTGACGCTGGTCGTGCTGATCGACGATCTCGACCGATGCCTGCCTGAAACGACAATCTCGACACTCGAGGCCATCAGGCTCTTTCTATTCCTGAAGAACACGGCATTCGTCATTGCTGCGGATGACGCGATGATCAAACATGCGGTTCGGCGACATTTCGGGGACGTTGACGACGACTTGGTGACGAATTACTTCGACAAACTGATTCAGCTCCCGATTCGTGTTCCGCCATTAGGAACGCAAGAAGTGCGCGCGTACATGATGCTGCTGTACATCGATAAAAGCGACCTGGACGGCCCAACGAAAGAGCAAATTCGCACAAAAGTATGCGAGCAACTTGGCAAGACGTGGCAGGGCAAGCGTGTCGACCGGGCTTTCCTGCAGTCTCTGCACCCGAAGTTTTCCGGCGAACTGATTGCTCAATTCGATACGGCGGACCGTCTGGCTCCTCTGATGGCAACCGCGACCGGAATAGCGGGAAATCCACGGCTGATAAAGCGTTTCCTCAATGCGCTCTCTATCAGGATGGCAATCTCGAAAGCTCACGGCGTCGGCGTGGATGAAGCAGCTCTGGCGAAGATGCTCTTGTTCGAGCGCCTCGGCGACCCGAAGGCCTATGCCGCCCTGACGAAGGCCGTTGCAGAAGATGCAGACGGGCGGCCTACGTTGTTGGCTGCATGGGAAGAAAAGGCCAATGCAGGCGAGAAATTGGAATTACCTGCACCTTGGGACGATTCTTTCGTGCAGGAGTGGCTGACTCTATCTCCACGACTTGCGGATCATGATTTGCGCGGCCTTTATGTAAGCCGGGAACACGCGCCGTTGATCTCGCCCGCAGATAGGCTCTCTTCGGAAGCGGCTGATCTGCTTGCTGCGTTACTGGAACATCCGGACGTGGCAAATGAGCTAAGAGAGCGGTTGACAAAATTAGCTCGGGCGGAAATGACAGTGATTATGGACCGACTGCTGGATCGTGCCCGTCGGGAGCAGGAATGGGGGGTGCCGCCGATCTTGGACGCATGCCTCGCCACGGTGGAAGCGGACCCTCTTCAGGGTTCGCGGCTCGCCGCCTTTCTCGCCGAGCGTCCGGTCGCTCAAATACGACCGAACATCGTACCGAAAATAAAGGATCAGCCTTGGGCGTCGGACGTTTTCAAGGCGTGGGAAAAAGGTAAAGGTTTGTCGGGCCCGGTCAAGGCCGCGATAAAGCATTGGAGGGAAAATGGGAACATCGCAGTCTAGTAAAGGGCCACTGGGCGGGGTACCGATGGTTCCGCCCTGGGTTCCGGATGCAGCACCGCCGGCGGCGCCTGCTGCTGAGGGAGAAGTGCAACAAGATGCGGGAGAACAAAAGCCTGTAACCGCAGCCCCAACGATTCAGCCGGTACCCGCACAGGTTCCGATTGCTCCGGCTGCACGGTTCTCTGGTGCGCGGCGAAGTCTCGGCACTTTCGCGCGCTCAGGGGATGCCGCCGACATGCGGCGCGGCGTCGGGCGATATGTTCGCGGGGGGTATGGCGGGGCGGGCACTGCTTCGAGACGTTTTGGCGGAACCGCCTCGACGGCAGCTGCCCTGTATGGCGCTTTGTCCTCGCTTGCAGCTGGACAAGCGCCCGTTGCCGGCAGTCCTCTCGATCCAGTTCTCTTGGCGGGGCGCTCCGCACGTCAGTTGATCGACGTCATTCTGCAAGCCGTGCAGCCGCCAGATGGCACTCAGGACGCCGAGGCGCGGCGCGCTGCAATTCGGGATGCGCTCTCGGAGTTGCTGACGAAATTCGAGGAAGCCGACCTTCTTAACCTCAGCCCTGAACAGCGCGATTTTGTTATAGAGCGATTTGTCGCGATGGACATATATCGGCGATTTGTGCTGGATCTCGGCAAAACGATACAGGATAAGGCGCCGTCGGCCGTCACGGGATTATCCCGGCTGAAACAAGTGAAAGACTATGTGAAGGAGACTGTCGCGGCTACGTTCCGGAAACTGAGAGATGCGGGCCAAAAGTTGAGCGCGGGCCGGGTGAAAGAAATTGTTCGTTCGGCGCTGCGTGAGACGATGCAGGTGTTCGAAGGTTATGCCGAATGAAGCTTGTTTGCGCTCTCAAGGATCATCCGTTCGAGGATTCAGAGGATACTCTCGGCGTAGTTCTTTACGACGGCGCTACGACTGAAAACCTCGGCAGCGCTGGCGGGGCCGTAAAGTACCAGATCATGAAAGATAAGCTCGTGCCGACACCACGGGCTTGGGACTTGTTGTCACTCGCGCTTTCCGTAACGGCCGCAGATATTGCCGGACATCGCAACGAAAGTTCTGACGGATGGACGCGGGAATTCGACCTTGAAGTCGCTGCGATTGATCCCGGGTTCTGGAACGGACAGTCAGGACTTGTAAATCGTCTCCTTGGCTTTCTTACAACCGACAAGTGGCGGGTCCACTTCATCGACGGCGGCCTCCATCCAGCCCCCGACAAGTGCCCGGTTCGACCGACCGAGGATTGTGTAGTGTTGCTCTCGGGCGGCCTGGACAGCCTTGTTGGATATATCGACCTCGTATCGGGTGGAAACCGGCCACTCGCAGTAAGTCAGATCGTCAAAGGTGACGCTGAGAATCAGCGACATTTCGCACAGGCGATTGGCTCAGGATTGCGGCATCTCCAGATCAACCATAACGCCCAGGTTCCCGATCCGGAGAACCCTCCGTCCCAACGCGCGCGATCCTTTATCTTTCTCGCTTACGGAGTTTTGGCTTCAACGGCGTTGGACCGCTATTACGCGGGACATGACGTTACGCTGTACGTATGTGAGAACGGGTTCATTTCAGTGAACCCGCCTCTCACCGGTGCGAGGCTAGGCAGTCTCAGCACGCGCACAACACACCCGGAGTTTCTCGCCCTAGTGGGGGAACTGTTTAGCGCCGCAGGGCTGCGCGTGAAAATCGAGAACCCTTATCAAACGATGACAAAAGGGGAAATGCTGGACGCCTGCAAGGATCAAGGACTGCTGCGGGCGCATGCATGCCGAAGTGTAAGCTGCGGTCGTTACAAGCGTCACGGCTATAAGCATTGTGGCCGGTGCGTCCCTTGCTTAGTGCGCCGCGCCGCCTTCCTCAAATGGGGTGTGAAGGACGACACGGAATACATTTATGGCGATCTGGGGCAGGACGATGAAGAACACGCAGGATTCGACGATGTGCGCTCGGTTGCGATGGCAGTGCTGGAAGCTCGTTCGGACGGCATAGAAAAATGGATTGGAACAGCGCTGAACACCGCCGCTCTGGGCGAAGTGACGAATCTCGAATCAATGGTGTGCCGCGGATTGGCTGAGCTTGAGTCGCTGCTGAAAGCATATGGTGTCAAGTGATCGATTTTCATTGTCATCTGGACCTTTATCCCGATCCGGCAACTGTGAGAGATGAATGCGAGAAGAGGGGCCTTTATATACTTTCGGTGACGACGACGCCATCGGCATGGAAAAAGACGTCAGAACTCGCGTTCAATACCAAGCGGGTTCGAACTGCTCTCGGTCTTCATCCACAACTCGCGCAGGAACGCATTGGCGAGTTACCCCTGTTTGACGAGTTCTTGCCGGGTACTCGCTATGTTGGCGAAATCGGCCTCGACGGCAGCCCGGAATTCCGTTCACAATGGCAAAGTCAATGCCAGGTATTTGACCATATCCTGACGAAATGTTCCGATGCCGGCGGCCGAATCATGTCGATTCACAGTCGGCGTGCGAGTCGGCAAGTATTGGACACTCTGGAGAATTTCCCAAGCTCAGGAACGCCTATCTTGCATTGGTTTTCCGGCAGTCTGCGCGACCTCGATCGCGCTGCGAACCTCGGCTGCTGGTTTAGCGTAGGACCGGGCATGCTGGCCGGCGAGAAAGGGCGGTCCTTGATCGCCCGCATGCCGCGGCAACGCGTTGTCACTGAGTCGGATGGTCCCTTTGCTCAGGTCGATGGTCGGAGCCTTATGCCCTGGAGTGTCGATGACGCCATTCGAGGTCTAGCTGAAATTTGGAATGTCGCGGAAGCATCCGCTCAACAGCTGATACTAAATAATTTTCGCAGTGTCTGTTCTCAACCGCTGAGCCGTGATTCAGGAGAGGCGCGTAATGGAGAGTAACAATTTTCAGCGCGTGGCATCAGTCAACAGTGCTCACATTGGAACGAATTCGAAGATCTCGTCCGGGCGCACTTCAGCGGTCAAGGATTAGGAACGGGAAAAACTCGAGGTCTTCGCGGACGTGCTGTTCGCCGATATCCACCTGACGGGGATCTGGCGGCCCGTGGACGACGGGAGCTTCAGCAGACACGGCGGCATGACTTGCAGATTCATCAATATGGTAATGTGGTGGCACTTGAGCAACCGCTATGGCGAAGCTGGCAAATGGAAGCAGGACAAAAACGGCGCGGGCGAAGGATGAGAAGAAACGAAAGATCGAGAATTACACTCACCCGAAGAAGCAACGCATCAATAATCCGCCGGTGGGCCTCGTCACTGCGGAGACAGACCGGGATGGCGGCAAGAAGCCTTATGCCTACGACCCTCACCTAGATCCCAGCCTTCAATGGAGCAGCAAGGCGGAGCGCACCTCATTCGAAGTGCCGATAGTCTCCTTGCACGTTCATGAACGCATAGACCCGCGTTCGATCATCGAGGCTGTTCGCAGAAAAAACGGCGAAGATTTTGTTCAGGGATCGTTGTTCAGCAAACTCGAAGAGAACCCGCCTCTCAGGGAGGCGGTGGATTTTTACAAGCACAAACATAACTGGTCGAACCGGCTGATCGCGGGTGACAGCCTGCTGATCATGAATTCTCTTCTTGAAAAGGAGGGCATGGCCGGCAAGATACAAATGGTTTATTTGGACCCGCCCTACGGGATCGAATACAAGAGCAACTTCCAGCCGTTCATCACCAGCCGGGATGTGAAGGAGGGTAATGACGAGGATCTGACGCAGGAGCCGGAAACGATCCGCGCATTCAGGGACACATGGGAGCTTCACATCCACTCGTATCTAGCGTACATGCGAGATCGGTTGCTACTGGTCCGCGACCTTCTTTCGGATACCGGCTCAATCTTCGTTCAGATCAATGACGAGAACCTATCTCTGGTCCATCTCGCTATGAGCGAGATCTTCGGTGCGGCGAACTTCGTTGTTCACATTCCCGTAAAGAAAAAGGGGAGCCAGAAAAGTGGTCTCCTCGATCCGGTTAACGATTATCTGATCTGGTTCGCCAAGGACAAGAACCGCGTCGGGGAATCCTACAAACAGCTTTATGAGCCAGCTCCGCTGGACAGTGACCTGGTCGAGACGTTTCGCTACGTTGAACTGCCGGACGGCGAAGAGATCACGCTCACGCAGCTGGAAAAGAGGGAGAAACAGCCGAAACGTTTTTACCGGGACGAACCGAAACGAGTTTTTGAGGATTTTCCGGGGGCAAGAATTTTCAAGTCGGAAAATCTTACCGGAGGAAAACCGGGCAAGACCCAGGCCGTGAAATACACGCTCAAGGGACGAACTTTTGATCCCGGAATAACGAAGGGGCTTGGCTGGAAGCACAGTGCAGTTCCCGAGAAGGAGAGCGAGCCATCTGACATGGATCGTCTGGCGGCTGCTAATCGCCTTTTCGCCGGCGAAGGCCAACTGCGATTTCGAGGATACACAGATGATTTCGGATACAAAGCGCTGAGCAACTGGTGGGACGGATTGGGTGGTGCATCCGATCCGATATACGTAGTCCAGACGAATACGGAAATCCTGAAACGTTGCATCCTGATGACGACACAGCCTGGCGATCTTGTTTTTGATCCGACGTGCGGGAGCGGCACGACCGCCTACGTCGCCGAGCAATGGGGCCGGCGCTGGATTACGTGTGACACATCCCGCGTTTCACTCAATCTGGCGAAGCAGCGTCTCATGACCGCGACATTCGATTACTACAGGCTGGCGAGGCCAGAAGAGGGCGTCGATAGCGGGCTGCTGTACCGGACGGCACCTCACATTACATCGACAACTATTGCAAAAAATGAGCCTCCCACGACAGAAACCCTATACGATCAGCCGCTCATCGACGGCGCGAGAACTCGGGTTTCAGGCCCGTTTACGTTCGAGGCAGTTCCAGCTGCTGCTGTGAAGAGTCCTGACGCTGCAGACGAGGGACAAGACCAGCCCGCTGACGAAAGCGTCGCGCGAATGGGAGAAACGCAGCGGCAGGGTGACTGGCGGGACGAGCTGCTCAAATCGGGAATCCGGGGAAGAGCCGGTCAGCGCATCCAGTTCTCGCGCGTGGAAGCTCTTCCTGGCACAAGATGGCTGCATGCCGACGCCGAGACCAAGGAGGCGACGCCGGAACGCGTTGCCGTTTCGTTCGGACCGGATCACGCGCCGCTGGAACAGCGCCAGGTCGAATTGGCTCTCCACGAAGCTGAGACGCTCCGACCTAAGCCTAAGATTGTTGTATTTGCGGCCTTCCAGTTCGATCCCGAGGCCGCCAAGGACATTGACGAAACGAAATGGCCGGGAGTCACGCTGCTAAAAGCTCAAATGAATGCGGACTTGTTGACCGAGGATCTGAAAAAGAAGAGGGCCAGCAACGATAGCTTCTGGCTGATCGGGCAGCCTGATGTGGAGCTTCAGAAAATCGGGGAGGGTGACGACAAGGGGAAGTACAGGCTGATCGTTAATGGGTTTGACTATTACAACACCAGGACAGGTGATATCGAAAGTGGCGGGGCCGACAAGATCGCCATGTGGATGCTCGATACCGATTATGACGGGCGCAGCCTTTTCCCGCGGCAGGTCTTTTTTATCGCCGACGTAATGAAAGAGGGTCTGAAGACACTGGCAGAGAATCTGAACGCGGAGATCGATCCGGCGTTGATCGAGTCTTACCTTGGCACAGTATCGCTGCCCTTTGGGATTGGCAAACATGAGGCCGCGGCGGTGAAGATTGTCGACGTCCGCGGGATCGAGAGCTTGAGGATAATCTCTCTGAAATGACGGAACGAAGCTCGATAGACCGGCTGATCGTCAACTCGCCTTATGAAGAGCCGCAACGGCACTGGCGCTATAACCGTGAAAACCGCACCTTTACTCTCGTTGAAGGCGAGCGCCGCCCGGCGGGTTACGTAATTGCATCCGAGAGTTCCAAAGCATTCGATGACCCCGGCATATTTGTTGAGATCCCGCTGGTAAATAAGATTCGGCCGCGTGTGAATGCCTGGCGCAATGCGGGTTATCCGGGCGTGAGCGGCATCACGAAACGATTGCTTGAACATTGGAGAAATCCGGAAGAGTTTGAGACACGTCGCTTCTTCTTTTGTCAGCTGGAGGCGGTGGAGACACTCATCTGGCTGCTGGAAGCACCTGCTGCCGAGCGGGTTGGTATCGAGGTGCCCTCCGATGGCGGCCTTTTCAGGCGGATCTGTTCGAAGATGGCGACGGGTTCGGGCAAGACAATCGTCATGGCCATGGTCATCGCGTGGAATGTCCTGAATAAGACAACCTATCCGCAAGACACGCGTTTTTCCAAGAACGTTCTCGTGATCGCGCCAGGGCTGACTGTAAAGAGCCGTCTCGCTGTTCTTGAGCCGTCGCACACGGCCAACTATTACGAAGTGTTCCGGATTATTCCTGAAGGCCTTTTGGAGAAGCTCCGCCAGGGCAAGGTCGTGGTCAGAAACTGGCACGCTCTGAACTGGGACACAGAGGAAAAGATCAAGAAGAGGCGGAGCGTCGACAAGCGCGGCGTCAAGAGCAACGAGGCGTACGTCCGCGATGTTCTCGGTGACATGTCGGGCGCGAGCAACATCCTTGTCATTAATGACGAAGCGCACCATGCCTGGCGTGTGCCGGCAGAGTCGAAGGTCAAAGGCGTCGCCAAGGAGGAAATCGAGGAGGCAACAAAGTGGGTGGGCGGCCTCGACCGCTGCTTGGGGATGCGATGCTTGCGGTTGGATCGTATCTGGTCGCGACGTATCCGGCGAGCCGTATCTCGCGGTGAAGGGAGCTTTCAATAAACACGACTGCGCCAAGTTCCCTCGCGCACTGCCTCGGAAAGGGCCCCCAAGGTCCGATTCCTGCCGTTCTTAGTGACGATCGGAGGGCTGGAGTGCCGTTGCCTAGCCTCGCCGGGGTTGAGGTTTTGGGTAAGATCCGTTACCGCTATGACTCCTGAAGAACAAGAGCAAGTGTCCATACTCTGCGAACGTATCTACGAAGAAAAGGACCATGAAGTGTTCATGAAGCTTGTGAGGCAGTTAAATGAACTGCTGGAGCGCAAGGAACAAAGGCTCCGACAAAACAACCTGAAAACAAAGCCTCATGCCCTGCCACAATCTCCTCTAACCAATTTCAGCGTTAACCATCGCTTCGGTGAAGGGTTTGCCTCTTTGTGGAGCAAACTTCTGTCTGCATTCCGGGCATTGGATACGGTCGGAGTCAACCCGCTTCAACTTGTCAGGCGGAATCGCATGGCCGCAGTTCAGGCAGACTGTGAAGAGTGATGCCCTGACCTTCTCCAGGTCGATTTTTCGCTTGCTCGCCATAAGCGCGTCGGCCGGTTTCTACTTTTTGGTTCGCGAAGCAACAAACTCTTTCAGCAAAGATTGGTTATCAGCGAAAGTCGATACCTTCAGATCACCCACAATGGGTGAGACGTTGTTTGGAAATCTTTTCCTGACAATCGCATCCTTCGTCTCAACATCCAACCACAATTCCCAAATGAAACCCTCATCGGGCAAAGTCGCTGCAAGTTCCCTGCCAGCGTCATCATGGAACTCTGTGGGGCGAGGCTCCATTTCTTCCCCTTAGGTTGGTTACAGGCAATGATTGTATAAAATTGACCATTCTCCTGTATCGGGGTTTAGATAACGTCTGTTTATGGGAATGGTATCAGCATGGCGAGTTGCGAGGAAAACCGCAGACTCTTGAGGATGGTAGTGGATGCGTGGGAATACTGTGGCCGAGTGAAGGAACTCGTCGCCGTCAAGGATGGAAAAGAGCGAACGGCACTCGAAGCCGAACTCAAAGATGCTTTTTGGATTGCCAGTCATCTCAGCGCCAAGCAGAACGAGCACGTAAAGACCTGCCTGATTTGCAGCACACCTTCGGTTCAGTGACGGGCATTGCCTTAAGGTGAAAATGGGTGCATGCCCGTCCTATTTATGCGTAGGGTGGGCCAACCGCATGTGCTCGACGAAAGATCTAACTCTCCTGGATTCTCCGCGATGTCAAAGGGAATAGCATTTTATCTCATGAATCCAAATATCGAGGACCAGAACGACCTTGAAGCCATCGCTAGAAACTCGAACAACCCGCAAGCCGAAACTTACGGTTCGGAGCTTCGTCTTGGATGACAGCAAGCACTCCTGGTGGAAGCTTAGCTTGTGCATAATTCTGAGTGTCCACAAAAGACAGGCCTGCCGCCTCGACATTCCTCGATTCGACTCTGTCTACCGTCGGGTTCGTGCCTCGTGAGTAGTACTGGAGATAGCCAAGGGGAACGTCCTCAACATAGTAGTGATATTTCGCTCCCGGGGGTGTTTGCACTTGATGCAGATATGCGTAGGTGGCTCTCTTCAACTTCTTGGGATCAAAAGGGACGAGAATTAATTCCCGTGCATGCTCGAAATCGGCTCGAGCGATATCAGCACCGTGAAGCACCATGGGCCAAGAATCTCGCTCCGTTGTAGGTCTAGCACCATTTCCTATCGGTTTCCGCGGAATTTCGTCCAGCCTCACGAGGAGGGGATAGTTCTCGAATGACGTGTCGCTCAAATCGGCACACCTAAAGCTTGGTGTACCGCTCGAAAATTCATATAGGTACAGGGCGACAGGTTGCGCTGGGTTTATATTGCGAAGAATATTAGCCTCGACATACTGCTGCCTGTTCGTGTTGTATTGGTCTTCGCTGAAATTAGCCCCGTGCAAATGTGCGCCCGTAAAGTTAGCCTCCTCGATCACAGCATCGTGAAAATTCGCATGATTCAGTCTCAAACCGTCCCACCGACTGCGAGGCAAAATGGCGTTCGTAAAATCTACGTCAGAAAAATCTACGTTCAGAGATTTGAAATCGCATTGTGGACAAAAAATCCGAGCCATGTTCGCCGTACGTCCTCCCGCTTTCAAAAGAGAAAGCATTGCGGTCTTCAGACTAGAGAGTCGTACAAGCACCAGTTGCCGCCAGTTGGGATCGATTGAATTTTTCCGAGGAGAATCAATTTCGCTGGGAAGGAAGAAGATGCCGCGATCATCTTGTTGAGCCGTCGCTAACTCAAAAGGAGTTAATCCGCTCGATTGGACAATGACGCTTTCCAAGTCAACGACGCTTTTGAGCGCAGCATCGAGGGCATCCTTGCCAGTTTGGTCGTCTAGATAGAAGAAAACATTCAGAATCGCGCTTCTAACCGCCGGGTCGTCATCCAGAGCAAGTTGGTTCGTCAGAGCGGTCAAAACCTCTTTATCCCGGACGCCGCCATTGGCATGGAGAAGCGCTGAGGCCTGAGTTACACCAGTCGCGCGTTCGCTGGGTAATTGGCTTCCGAGTTTCGTATAGGCGTGCTCGAACCGTGCGTTCTCCGCATCTTGACTCTGCAGTCTCTGTTGGCGTAGTCCAGCACTAATTGTCCAGATCAAGGTTACCAGCGCAGCTAAAGGCAGAATCCCCTGCAGAAAAGCGATCCATTTTGCCAGCCAGGACTGCTTAAAGATAAGGTCAGCGACTTCAAGCGTTAGCTTTTTGAGTTCGAGGTCGCCCCGCTCTTTCGTTTTTCCTTCGTCGACCTTTTCTGGTTCGGAGGGCGTGCCCGGGACTGACTCTCCAGTGGTCTCGACAGGGCCAAGAGATTGAGGCGGATTGGCTGAGTCATCACTCATTTTGGCAGTCGGAATCTTACTATTATGCCTCTTCCGTATCTCATTTTCCGCGACAATAATGCACATTTGACCCCGACCGGCGAGCAGTGGAGCGCGGGAGCGTCGGATGACGGCGCTGATTGATCGGTACCGAACGCATTACGGAATGAACAAGCGTTTGGCAAATCGCAGAAGTGGCGGAATGGCTCGGCGTCAGTCCGAGCCTGGGTACATGAGCATGCATCAGGGAAGAGGAAACCAAAGCTGCCCGCTGTAAAGTTAGGTGATCTCTGGAAGTTTGAGAAGGAAAAGATTGAAGCGTTCATACAATCTTGCCGCACGGAGTAGAATCCCGTCGCATCGACAGGCGGCGCGAACTCACCACCTTTAGCAGCGCCGCTTTAACGGGAGACTTACTCGGCTCTATTTTTTCCAGTGATCGTTGGATCTTCAAGAGTTCTTCCCGAATCCTGTCCACTCATCGACCAAAGTGGCGATTGACTGCGTGGGATGTTTCTTGTTGCTTGCCATCGAAGAAGCGTAGTCATTTTAGCGCCGAAGGTCTGCCTGCTGGCGCACTTTTGAGTGTGCGCCCTTCGAACTTCAAAATGGGGGGGAATTCCCAAAGTGGTCAATATTGAACATCTTGCATTCCCCTTTTGACCTAGGCTACTTGTGACCGTCCAAAGGAGGCAACATGGATGGTCATCCCTTCTCAGTATTACACTGTACAATTTGTGCTGAGCCGGTCGATCTAACGGTCGATCTGTCGGCCGACGAAAACGGAAAAGCCGTGCATGAGGATTGCTACGTCAAACGCATTACTGGATCGTGGCTTCTGGCAGGATGGCAAGATTGGCGCATGCGGCCGGCTTCTTAAACGCGGCGTTGACGGTGGGGGCTATCGCTTCAGCTCGCGATTTCTTGTATTAGATACCTTCTTCTTGGCTGCGATAGGGCTGTTGAGCCTCAGCTGATGGGTGCCCGTCTCAGATTTTTTGGTCCACTGGCATTTCTGCTTCGCCTTTGCGAAGTGCGAACTGCTATTTCAGGGCGAAGGATCGATGTTCGGTCATCTCGGAAAAGTCACACTCACTGGCGATGAACTGACAGCCATTTTCAGCGGGAAAGAAGGGCTGCTCTCAGGGACGTCTGGTCACGGTACACGGTAGAAGGCACATTCTCCGATAATATCTCCGGGTTATTAAAGTATCCGGCCACGGCTGGCATCGGCGGAGTCGGTTGAATAACAATGATGCCGTACGGGATTAGGTCCCAGAGGGTGAGAGGTCGGCAAAGCCGCGGAGCCGGAGAGACAGCGCTTACGTGGAAACGTTTACGCTTCTGTGCTCGCCCACGACTTGGTTTGAGCGGATTCTTCGACGGCTCGCAGCACTCGTTGCACGTTTACGGCGTCCTGAAAATTCGCATGAAATGGCTCATTCCGCTCAAGGGACTGTAGAAAATCAGCGAGAGTCAGAATGAATGTATGCTCATACCCGAGAATGTGTCCGGGGGGCCAGAAATTGGATGTGTAAGGATGTCCAGGGCCGGTCACTAAGACGTTGTGACTACCTTGCAATTCAGTCGCGTCATCGGCGTTGAATACGTGCAGACGGTTGAGATCCTCCAAATCAAAACGGATAGCGCCTTTGGCTCCGTGGATTTCGAAATAGTTGCGATTGCGGCAGCCGACCGCAAAGCGGGTGGCCTCGAAGCTTCCCACGCTTCCATTCCCAAAACGCGCAAGCATTAGTACGGCGTCATCTACCTCGCGCGCTGGAGCAAAGGTCTGAACCAGAGCTGTAACTTCATCGACTGGGCCATTCAACATCAAGGCTAAGTCGATGGAGTGCGACAGCAGATCGCCCATCGCGCCAGAGCCAGCTTCTGACTGCTTGAATCTCCAGGCATCCGGGCTGACAGGGTCTGACCCCCAGCTTTGCAGATACGTGGCCCTGTAATGGTAGATTTGGCCTAATCTTCCCTCGTCCACCAATTGCTTCGCGAGAGCAATCGCGGGTACACGGCGATAATTTAACCACACCAGGGTTGGAGCATTCCGCGCTGCGTCGGCCATGCGCTCCGCTTCCTCCACAGACATGGCGAGCGGCTTTTCGCACAGCACAATTTTGCCCGCTTGAGCGGCGGAAATCGCAATCGGTGCGTGGAGATAATTGGGAGTGCAGATGTCGATGGCGTCTACATCTTTTCGTTCTACTACTAACTCCCAACTACTTGCGACCTCCTCCCAACCCCAGCGCGCAGCCATTGCCTTGAGCCGCGGTTGATTGCGCCCGCAGATAATCTTCAATCTGAGATCGTAGGGGGATTCGCAAAAATGACCGACCTGATGAAAAGCATTGGAGTGCGCTCGTCCCATAAATCCATAGCCGATCATCGCCACATTCAGTCGTTTACGGGACGTCATGCTTGCCTGCCTAAGACTTTGCGGAAGGCGCGCACAATATCTTCTTCATCCCGGTCCGTAAGGCACGAAGGAATCGCGAGCAAGATGCTGCGTTCGAATAAACTATCGGCGACTGGGCATGTGCCTTTGTGATAGCTGGCAGTCGAGCCTCCATTCTCCAACAGTTTCCAAGGCGATCCTTTCTTGTCCACAGCCGTTTTATTCACCAGGCTCGGGATATTGAAATAAACATGAAGACCCCAATTGGTCATCACGACGTTGTTGACGCCCTGGGACGCAGTGACGATGCCTTCGGCGCGCAACGCTTGATTGACTTGGGTGGCAACTTCAGGCGTAGCAAAAGTTGAAATCAGAAAAGAGCCGGTATCGCCCTGCGGATCAACAATTTTCCTTAGTCGCAGTTGAGGGAACTCTTCCAGCGCCTTGCGAATGCGATATTTGCTGCCGTGCATTGCGGCGATTATTCGGGGCAGCTTCCGGAGTTGTACTCGTAATATGGAAGCGCGTAGTTCGTCGATGCGGTATCCTCGTCCCCACAAACACAGAGCAAGGTTGTCAAAGACGGTCCGGCCGTTCTTGTCCCGAGCATAGCCCAGGTCGTGAGCGGCAAAAGCTCGGTCATAAAGACGGGCGTCATTCGTCACGACCGCTCCGCCCTCTCCGCTGGTCATATTCTTGTTCATCTGGAAGCTGAATATCCCCATATTCCCAAATGTGCCGACCTTCTTTCCCTGGACACTTCCCCCGGCACACTGTGCGCAATCTTCAAGAAGAAACAATCCTCGCTCCCGGGCGACCCGGAGAAGTTCGGTAATGTTCGCGGGCGCACCACTCATGTGGACGGCGATCATTCCTGTTGTTCGCGGAGTGATGGATTTCTGAACGGCAGCAGGATCAAGACAGAAGGTTTCGTCGATGTCAGCCAACACCGGAATGGCCCCGAGATTCACTACCGCTGCGACGACCGAAACCCACATGTAGGCGGGAACAATGACCTCCTGGCCAGGCCCGACACCGAGGGCGGATAGTGCAGTATGCAGGGCGCCGGTGCCACTATTTACGGCGACTGCGTGGTCCACGCCCAGGAACGATGCAAACTCAGACTCAAAGGCTTCCACTTCTCCTTGCAGATCGATACCGTAGTAGCGGAAGGGCGAGCGACTTTTCAATACACGCATTGCAGCTTCGATTTCTTGCTCGTCCATGTGGTGGACGCCTGGAAATTCCAGAGGTAGAGGGTCGGTTCGGACTGGCTTGCCACCATCAATTGCTAATTTCTCCTCGAGAGCTTCGAGATTATCTTGTGTAAGTTTCATTATCGATCACCTGTGATTGAGTTTTGAATCTTGTTACCTGATATCGTTCCTCACCTGTCCGCATTCTGGGGAGTGGCCTGAGCCTTAACGCTCTCGATATTCCACAATGCAGTCGTGATCGAAATCGCCGGCAACTTCAAGCGGAGAACTCGATCGTGGAACATTACCCCCACTTCTATGTCTTCATGTTTGCTGTTCATCAGTTCGGTCACGATCTTGCCGTCCGGCGCTTTAAACGCCATTACTCGTACTCCGTCATCTGATCCGATAGTCTTAATGCGAATGGCGCCAGGGCGCACGAACTTGCTGAAGTGTGCGAGGTAGTAATAGAGGCCGGTATAGGTGACCTTCTTCGAGTGCCGGTCAATGATCACGACGGGATGCTGAATATTGGGATCCGGGTTCCCGTGAATTTCCGACACGGACCAGGGTCCGCCCTTTTCATCCAATATCATGTTCCAGTAGATCCAGGCAGACGTATAGACTTCAAGATCGTTGAAGATCTGATTGCCCCAGTAATCACCGTCCTCAAAATCGAAGCGGGGGAGGGGCATCGATTTAGGAGTACCTGCATCATAGGCGTAGCACACTTCCGTCATCCAGAGCGGCAGGTCCGGATATTGACGATGCAGGTCGAGGATCTTGTCCCAGTCTTTATTGTCGTATCCGTGATAAGGCGCAACTGAGACGTATTGACGCGCTGCCGGATCATTCAGCACCAACGGGTAATTGCGAGCCGCATCTTCCCGGTTAGGCGCTTCACTCAACATGATGCGGGTGCGGATGTTTTGTTTCGTAAAAAGCGGGCCGACGTGGTCCCTTAGCAAAGCGTCGATCTCGTTGTATGGAATCTTGGTGTAGATATCCGGCTCATTAAACAGGCTTAAATAGTCGACGAATACGCCGTGTTTTTCATACTCCTCGAGGTAACGAAGATAGTAACGGGCCAGTGCATCATAATATTGTGGACTCACGTCTTGATTCTTGCTCACGTCGATCAGCATCCAGTCCGGCGGATAGTCCATCGGAGCCTGCAAGACAAACTTGCCATAGCGTCGGGCCAGCTTGATGAACGTAATCAGCCCGTTTGGGCCGAGATCGCGCGCGATGGAGAAGTGCTTCAGCGTGACGTCACCTGGCACATCGTCATAGCTATAGAAGGGCCCGGCGGACATGAAGTCGGTGGATGCGATCACCGTTTTCATCGCGGAGAAGCCTGCACCCTTAACAGGGTCAAATAGAGCGCGCAAGACAGATTCGCGCTCGCTCTCCGACAGGCTGTTAAGACAGATGAGACCCGCTTCCAAGAACGAAGCCCCAAAGCCGTCGATTTTCTGGTATGTGACGAGATCGTTAATCTCGAAATTGGCTGCCGTGGGATTGCTATCCTGCTCGAAGTGGAGAATTGGCTTTCGAGTAATGCGATCCCCTGCTTTCGAGGATACAAAGGTCTGAACGTCCTGCGCGTACGTTGCTACGCCGGACATCAAGAGCACTATAGCGATAAAGATGGCGCGGCATGCTTTGCGTACTCGCGCTGTCTCACAGTTCTTCACGTGCGATCTCTATCCTTTCCCGTCGAGACAGCGGATCAAGAAAGGATCCGTTGTTTTCGGATGGCGAATACGGGGTGGAAGCGAACTATTCGTTCTGGAGCAAGTGTTAGTCCGCTTCCACTCTGGTTGACTAACGAAGTTAGTCCGTAACCGCAACAGAAAGCACTGATATCCGGTTTCAGCCGCGGTCACTGGATGGCGGTCAACGCGCTCTGCGCTGCTGCACCATATCCCGCCGCCGCAGTAAATGGGCTTGAATTGGTTTTGAGGAGCACCGGCTCGCTGCAACCACCAGCTTTGGTGAATGCCCAGAACCAATAGCCAACCTGAGGAGACGAACCGTTCGCCCAACTCGTCATCGATGTCGTTTCCGTACCGGTGCAGCCGTCTCCGCCCTGACCCTTAGGCAGCTCCCCGGTTTCATCGATGACGATCGGGTAACCGGCGGTGTGAAAGATAGGTGTCCACGTACTGGTCCAACAGGGAGAGGTGGTGCAGTCCAAGTCATAGTAAAGGTGAATCCCAGCGGCAATCTGTTTATCAGTTACGTATTCGGGTACATAGGTTGTCCAGTCATTGAGTTGGTTCGAATAGTCGAGCCCGGCAATGATGATCACATTCGATGCGCCTTCGTTGCGAATCGCCGTGACCACACTCGCCACTCCCTGAACGTTCCAGGTGTTGCCCGATCCATTGGGACCTTGGCAACCATTATTTGCGCAGGCTGTGGTGTTGCAGCCTCCATTGAGGTAGCACGTCCAATCAGCAGCTGCAGTGCTCCCACTGCCCAAGAACTCTGGTTCATTCGTGAGATTGAAGATAACCGACGGGTTGTTCTTGAACTGAGTCGCCACCGACTGCCAGAACTGGAGTGAATAATTTGTGTCCATAGCGGGAAAGTTATCAATCTGATTGCTCTTCCAGCTGACAAATTCCGGACCCCCGCCCACGTGTAAATCGACCTCAACTGCCAGGCCAGACGCATTGGCAACGCTGATGAAATTCACAATCGGCGTAATGTAATTCGAACCCCATAACATTGTCGACTGATCACTCGTGGGAACGCCGAGCCAACAGTCCTCATTGAGTGGTATGCGAACAACATTGGCATGCCAATTGTTAATCATCCCATTGACGACCGCCTGATAATCTGTGGTATTGGCTGGCAAATTTGATGAATCCCAGACGGTGGCTGAGCCGTCGTCCTTGCCGTCGCCCAGACACGAATATTCCGTGCCGCTTATGTTAATTCCGCGCAGGACGACTGCCTCGCCGGAAGTGACGCTTTTAAGACCCAGGGTTCCTGAGCTGGTTGTTACGAACTGGTTCCCGACAATTTTAATGCCAGGAGCTCCGGCGAATGCTTGCGAAACCGCCAGGGCGATGAACATCGAGAGCGTTCCGAAAAATGTCCACAATCTGTGATCGGTTGTCGAATGCGCTGATTGTTTCATGGGACGGTTCCCTCCTTATTATTGTCTTACTACGTGAGTACCGAATATTGCCAAACCCAATTAGCCGTCGACGGGCAGTAGAAGCTGCGGACGAGCTCAAAAAACAAATTTCAGTGCGACCTGGCCGATACGAGGATCGCGGGCGGTGCTGATGATCCCAAAACTTGAGCCTGGACCGGAGCAACTGCCTCCCGGCACACTTGCGACACAAGTTCCGGTACTCGGATTTCCTATACCACTCGTGGCTATAAATTGCGCATGGTTGAATGTATTGAAAAATTCAGCTCGGAACTCGAAGTGGACGCGGTCGTTAACGAGGAATTCTTTCAGGAGAGCCATGTCCCAATTGTTAATTCCTGGGCCGTGAAAAAAACGACGACTTGAGTTTCCCAGCTGACCGAGTTGTTCAGAACTGAAAAGCGAGGTATTGAAATACGGCTGGCCGCCGCGGGGGTCTGTAAAGTTCAATTTGCCGGGAATAACGTTAGGTACATCAATACCGTTGCAGTTTGGCCCGGCGCAGTTGGTACCGATCAGCGAGTTGTCATCAAGTTCGAGCAGAGTTACCGGGAGACCGGTGGAAAACCTGGTGATACCAGAGAGCTTCCATCCCCCAAGTAGCTTGCCCGTTCGTCCAGACAGGTGATCAAGGGGCAACTCGTAGGTGTAGCTGAACACGAAATTGTTTCTAAGGTCAAAGGCAGCTAATTCTCGCGTTAGCCCAGGATCAAAAGGATTAACTTGATCACCCAGTCCGGATGCTTGATCAATCGTCTTGCTATATGTGTATCCCGCCAGGAACTCCAGGCGGCCGCTACGATGCCGAGCAGAAACTTCAAGGGCGTTGTAGCTTGCATTGCCGATATTTTCGTAAAGACCGGTACTGCCGAAATTAACTCCCAATGGTTGACGTGGAACTACGGTCTGTCCCGAGACTGTGGTAAACGCGCCGGTCTCAGCGAATTGGGAGCAAGTTGCTGTCCCCGGCGCGACTTGGCTGGTCTGATACACAGAAAGGCATAGCGCGGGAATGGATGGGTTGGCCTCGACCAGTACAAGCAGCCGATGGCTCTGCGTTCCGACATAACTAATGTTCAGCAGCGAGTTATTTCCCAGTTGCCGCTCGAACGACAACTCGTAATGCTCGGCATAAGGAAGACGGTTCTTATACCAGTATCCGGGTGAACTCGATATAGGAAGATACTGCGACCAATTCACATTCGAATCCGGGTTGGAAGCTGACACGCCTTGCGGAGGAAACACTACGGGAAAGCGCTGTCCTTCTACGTTTCCCGTGGCACGGTCGACAAATGGGGTTGCGAATAAAGGAGGATTTGGGCTGGAATAGTACAAACCGTAGGGAGGGTCTCCCACCTCGAGCGCGTCAGTGAGATCCTCGATTGCTGTATAAAAGAGTCCAAATCCCGCCCGAATACTGGTTTGCCCGCTGTCTCCGAACACTCGATGCAGGACGCCGGCGTTGGCGGAAGGTGAATATGCCACCCCGATTCGGGGAGCGAAATTGTTGTAATGGGTGGGCGCCAAAGTGGACGGTACGTTCGGATCGCCGGGAAATACCCATCCGGTTGGAGCACCTGGAAATACCTTGGATTGCTCCCCCGGAATAATGGTCTCCAACTGATTATTTTCTTCCCACCAGGAGGAACTCACATCCCAGCGCAACCCATAATTCAATGTCAAGGAGGGGACGATCCGCCAGCTATCCTGGCCGTAGAGTCCGTAGTAGCGACTGCGGGAATGAAGCGGGGCTTGTTCTCCCTGTTGATAACTTACCGGCGCTCCGATTAGAAAATCGGCGAAGTCGAGGCCGGTTTCCGAACCATCGAACGCGTAGCTCCCATCGTTCGCGCCAAAAGTATGCTGCGTGATCTGATCGTAATGGAAGTTTCCGCCGAATTTGATGGAATGGGTGCCGACTACTTTCGAATAATTGTCGATCACTTGATAGGTGTTGTTGTACTGTTGCAACGGGTTGGCATTCACACCCATGGTGAAATTGTTGAAGGTTGTGTTAGGTACGCCGCTATACTGCGGCGAGAGTGGAACAATACCCAGAGTGCCCGGCCCCGTCACAAATCCTAAAGAAGACAGAGATGGTCCTACGCCTCCAACCGGCTGGCCGACGAAGTTGGCGTTGCGTACGTAATGCAAACGAAGCTCGTTTACCGCAGTCGGGCTCCTGGTTAAGGTGTCGCTTAGATTGACCATTTGAGCCCGGCCTACGTTCTGGACGCCAAATCCTGGCAGCGATGAGTCACAGTATGGACATTGCTGCGTATAGTTATCCAGAAAGTAGTATCCCGAGAGCATGCCGAACCGAGAGCTTCCATCTACGCGGATTCCACCTTTGTCATCCTGCAAGACATTGTTATAGGACGAGGTCACAAAATACGGCACACCATCGATCGAGGTATTCGGCTGCGGGATATATTTCAGAAGCGCTATGGAAGCAGCGGGTATGGCAGATGTCGGGACGATGGCATTGGGAAAAACGCAGACTGTGGGATCGGTGCATCCGGGCACATAATAATTTTCGCCATTCGCGACCGGGTATCCTAGCTCAGAAGAGAGCGTGCTTGCCCACGCTGTTCCGTTGACGGCGCCCGTGAGCGCGCTGGCTGAGTCGGCCAAGTTCCCTGTCAGGTCCGCACTGCTCGGGACGGGCACATCGGCAACTTGACCCTGCGTCTGCCTTGTGCCTTGATAGTCGACGAAGAAGAAAACCTTTTTACGCACAGCCGGGCCGCCAAATGTACTGCCAAACTGATTCTGTTTGAATGCTCCGCGGATGGGACTAAAGTAATTTCGCGCATCTAGAGCATCATTTCGCAAAAACTCGAAGGCTTCTCCGTGAAATTCATTGGTACCGGATTTAGTTATTGCGTTTACTTGGCCGCCGCTGTAATTTCCATACTCGGAATCGAAGTTATTTGTGATGATTCGAAATTCTTCAATTGAGTCAAGGCTGGGAACGATCGAGGTAGTCTGGCTTACGCCCTCGTTGACGTTGCCGCCATTCACCATGAACCCGTTCGCAGTTTCGCGTTGACCGCTGACGGAGAGGCTGCCCGCGTTCAAGTTGCCGGATGGCGAAATAATTGAAGACCCGTACTCACCTGAGCTTTCTGGTGCCACTCCAGGTTGCAGCGCCAATAAATCGGTGTAGCTTCGGCCATTGAGAGGAAGGGACTCCATCTTCGCGCTTCCGATCACCTCTCCCATTTCCGTGTTCGTAGTTTCAACTCGGACTGCGCTGCTGGAAACGGTCATCTCCTCATGAATGCCACCCACCTGAAGACGTGCATCTATCCTCACCGCACTATTCGCGTCGACCGTGATATTGGTCTGTTGAAATTCCTTGAAGCCATCCTTATGGACCCTGACGGTGTAGGTGCCGACTGGCAACGCCAGAAAAGAATAGAAGCCCTTCTCATCAGTGTGAACTGACCGCTGCAGGCCGGTCGCGATGGCGCGGGCCGTAATCTCCGCTCCTGGAACTACAGCGCCACTCTCGTCCGTTACGATCCCCGAAACGCTCCCGGTCACGCCGGCGCTGGCGTATTGAAAGGTGCACATGCAGAACAAGCCAGCGAGCAGGACCGGCCAGACGATTAGCCCCAAATGAATGCGCCGCAACCGATGCTCGAACGCCGGTCCGACCGCAATGGCAAGTCGCTTATCTACCATGGTTCTCCTGTGGGCTTTTGGTCTCCGCTCACTATGTATTTAGTCTGTATTTAATTCATATATTGAAGTAATATAGCTATATCGTGCCAACATTTACGCGTATTGATTCAGATATGTCAAGAAGTATTTCGAAAACATTTGTGGGTTCGCTTGGGCTGTGGCGGAATTGTCCGCCGGAACGCGCACCGCTCTTTCTAGCGAATGATGCAGAATAGGGTAAATTACATTGAATAGATATTTTGGTCTCAAGCGTCAACTTGAGTCGTACCACGCTTGGAGAGCGGAAAGAGAACTGAATGACTTCCGTGAAAGGGCAGCCAGTAAATAATAGGAGTCCACAAA
This sequence comes from Candidatus Sulfotelmatobacter sp., assembly GCA_049696955.1. Classification (GTDB taxonomy): domain Bacteria; phylum Acidobacteriota; class Terriglobia; order Terriglobales; family Acidobacteriaceae; genus Sulfotelmatobacter. The sequence continues at coordinate 25,858 of JBAVUV010000771.1, forward strand.
TGACTCGAGCCCGCAATCCGGAATCCAAGTCTTTCAAGAATGAGTTAACTATTTTGCAACTCATTCACGCGAAATGCAACATTTCGCGAATTGAACTATCGAAGGAGACTCGCCTGAGTGCGGCTTCCATCACCGCCATCGTCCAGAATCTGATCGACAAAGGACTGATCGTAGAGTCCGGACGCAACTCGAGTGCTCTTGGACGAAAACCTGTGTCGCTGAGCCTTCGCGATGACGCGGGCTTTCTTGTTGGAGTAGACCTGGGGTCGTTCTACACAAGAATAGTAGTCACAGATCTTCGCGGCACTCCGATTTACAAGCAAGAATTAAAGACGGGAATGTCGGATGGACGCGATCATGTTTTGACTAGGACATTGAAGACAATTCACAAATCCATGGATCATTCCAAAGCTCCGCGAGAAGCCTTTAAAGGAATTGGAATTGGGCATTCAGGGGTGATCGACGTGACTAAGGGCCTGGTATTGTCCTTTCCTCGCCCCGGTCAGATGGCGGAATGGAAAAACGTCCCGCTCAGAGACATCGTGGAGCGCGAATTTGGCGTGCCCTGTCTGCTAGAAGATAGCGTACGAGCGATCGCAACGGCGGAGAAGTATTTCGGGCTCGGCGCAGGTCTTAACGACTTCATATACGTTGACGTAGGCATGGGAATCGGTGCGGCGATTTTTCTTGACGGAAAACTGTACCGCGGACCAGGTGGCAGCGCCGGCGAATTCGGTCACATGACAGTCGATGAACACGGTCCGCTTTGTTGCTGCGGCAATTATGGATGCTTGGAGACCCTAGCTTCCTGCGGAGCTATTATCCACTCAGTGAAAAGCGCCATCGAAAAGGGAGTGGATTCGAAAGTTCGAGAGTTTGCGCAGGGAGATCTGAATCGGATCAGTATTGAGATGATCGGGCAAGCCGCCATGCAAAATGACAGCCTTTCCTTTCGTGTTCTGAACGAAGCAGTGTCCCACATTGCCGTCGCTCTGGCCGACGTCGTGAACCTACTCAATCCACACGTTCTCATTTTCGGAGGAGCTCTATTTCGTTCCGCCCCCGAACTATTCCTGGAACCTTTGAAACGCACTATAAAGCAGCGCGCGCTGGAAAAGTCAGCGAATGAAGTTCGACTAACAATCTCGACTTTGGGGAGCGAAGCGGGTGCCCTCGGAGTTGGAAGATTGATTTCCGAAATCGTGGTCGAAAGACTTTACCAAGAGTCCTGAAGAGTAAGGTCTGCTTCCATGACAGACGCAAGTGGCTGATCTCAAACCGTGATTGGGAAGGAAAAGAATCCCGGTGTCGGTTCCTTCCGTAGTGTGTTCCGCCGTACGCTAATACCCATAACTGACGGAGAACGCCGGACATGGAACATAAGACAACCCGCCGTCATAGGGATAGCAACTGAGTTATCCGATGGGGAGGGCTTCATGATGGCAACCATTCGAGCAAATGATTCTTCAATCGCGCTGATCAATACTTTTTTTGTCGCGCCAGAACGGGCAGACGAACTGATGCAACTCTTAATCGAGGCAACTGACACCGCGATGCGGCATCAGCCTGGATTTATCTCAGCTAATCTGCATCTCAGTCTGGATAAGAAACGGATCGTCAATTACGCACAGTGGCGGTCGAAAGAAGACTTCGAAGCGATGCAATCGAATCCCGCTGCCAAGCCTCACATGCAAAAGGCTGCCAGCATCGCGGAGCGGTTTGAACCGGTCTCTATACCGTCGCACATGTAGACGATCGCGCGAACCTGGAATGAGTCGATATTGGATTGGCGTCGCCGCCGGGGAACACGTAAGGAAAGGTGTAGCGGGCGGATTTGCACAGCTAGGCCACGGCAAACATGCTCCCGTACAGAAACTGATCGCAGGCGATTGGATCGACTACTACTCGCCCAGAAACAAGATGAAGTGCGGAGACGCGGTGCAGGCATTCACTGCAATCGGGAGAGTAAAGGCACGCGAGGCGTACCAGGTGTCCCAGGAAAAAGGGTTTCGGCCATTTCGGCGAGATGTCGCATATCGGCGCAGCGCTAAGCCGGCGACGATGGCTGAGCTGCGAGAGGAGTTGTCCTTTACGAAGGATCGCGGCTCGCACTGCGGAATGGCGTTTCGGCGAGGAGGTTTCGAGAGAAGACTTCGCCCTAATTGCCAGGAAAATGAAGGTCCGGCTGCCACAGTAGGAAAGAGTTGCTGTACCGGAGATCGCCAGTATCGCCTTGGGTGACAGAACTGTGATCGGCAGATCGTCCCCACACCTAATGGCCATCCGCAGTTGATATCGAGATTTAGTGTCCAGCGCGAGCGAGATAGTGTTGAAGTGTGTTACCGACAATCGCAGCTTAGGCCTGGTGATGACCGCGCACGGCCTCCACTAAGCCTCGGATCAAAGCCACTCCGGTTACACCAGCAGGCGCTTGAGGCAAATGCTTCAGCGGGAGCGGTCTCATGATTTCGACCACGCTTTCCAGTGGCAAAGCGCAACGGATATCGCTGCTTTCAACAATGAGAAACATTTTGAAGATCTTAACTAAGCAATTTTGTCGCTAGTGAGCGGGAAATCCAGACACAAGCCCTAGGCGCGACATCCTTAATCTCTATTATAAAGTGGCGCGATCTTAGCGCCAGGAGCATAATCCTGCGGCAATACTTCACTCCCTTTTTCGCTCTGCCAAAACACCTCAAATCGACGCTGGACATTGATTAGCTGTCGATCGATCCGATAGGCCAGATAGCGAATGGCATTTTTCGAGTGGCGGCCAACTCAAAAGGACGCGACGGAAAACACGAACCTACCGCCCGCGTTTCCATGGGCTTGAATAATGCCCCAAACGGCTGGAGTGTTATCCATCATCTTGAATCTGCTCTACTATCACATGCGGCAACAATGCGGTCGTGATTGACGGTCGATCTGCCACAGATGACACGCACCAAGTAAACGAGCGACATCTCAGGCGCTGCAACGTTCGACCTGCCGCGAATAGGAGCCTCAACTGTTGCAAAGGCATCTGGCCGTAAGTACGCGATTGCCGTCCAAGTTCACAGCGTAGTGATGATCCTGGAATTGCAGGAGGTCACTTCTCGTCGGACACGATATCGGCGGGGCAGATCGCCTACGCGTATCTGTGCGAATATGCGGCGGAAATGCACATTCGCCTAAGGGTCGATCTGCGCGGAAAGCTGTGCGAGGGGGCGATGGGAGGCCTTGCTCGCTCCTACGCCAATGGGCCTCAAACTTTGCGTCATGGCATTGAGTTGACGTTCGAAAAAACGGATGCCCGGTACTCTCCGCCAGGCAAAGGGCGCTATCGGTCGCACCATAAGAATTCTCCGCTTAGTGTGCCGAAACCTGACCACCGCCCGCATGCGGATCATTTCTCTTTAAAACGAAGGATAAGACGAACATCACGCCGGCGGCAACCCCGAGCACCCAAAACGTGTCGATGTAGGCCAGCGCAGCCGCTTGGGCTTCAACCGAAGCGTAGATTCGAGCCAGGGCCTGCCGCTGGGCTTCATGCAGGCTCAATCCAGCATGGGTCAACTGTTGAGCCAACCCGTTAATCGCATTTTGAAATCTTAGGTTCCCCATATTTGTCCTCGCAACCAGCCGTGACTGGTGAAATTGCGATCGCCTTACAATCATCGTCGTGACAATCGAGGTTCCGACGCTGCTGCCGATATTCCGAGTGAAGTTGACCAGGCCTGCCACCGCATTGCTCTTGTCCGCTCGAATCCCGATGTAAGCCGCCGTTGTGGCGGGCACAAAAACGAAACCCATGGGTAAGTACTGGCCGATGCGCAGCAAGGTCGCAGATCGGAAGCTGATCAGCAGATCTATTCTTTGCGTGGAAGCGTACATGCCGATGGCCAAAGTGATCCAACCGAACGCGATGAGATAGCGCGACTGGAAGCTTCCAATCAGACGGCCAACGAGCGGCAATTCGATCAAGAGCAGTATGGCCGACACCGAGAGGACCATGCCCGCGGACTGCGCTGTATAGCCCATTAGCGTCTGAAGAAACTGCGGCATGAGGACAGTCGTGGCGAACGAGATGGCGCCGACCATGAACATCATCATGTTCGCCGTAGCGAAGTTCGCATTCTTGAAAAGACGTACATCGACAATCGGATCCTGGTGAAACCACTCATAAATGATCAAGGCTGTCAGACATATTCCCGCGGTGACGGCCAAAGTCATGATGAAATGCGAGCCAAACCAGTCGTCCTCCTGCCCCTTGTCCAGCATGATCTGCAATGCGCCAACTCCCAGCGCCAGGAGCGAAAATCCGATGTAGTCAAGTTTGGTCTCGGATCGCTTGCGGCGGACCATGTGAGGGGGATCTTCGATCAATCGCCAAACCAGCGCCAGGGTCAGAAGACCGACCGGCAGGTTGATGAGGAAGATCCACCGCCACGATGTGTTGTCGGTAAGCCACCCGCCCAGAGTCGGCCCAATTGCGGGCGCGCAGACTGCAGTAATGCCGTAAATCGAAAATGCCAAGCCGCGCTTTGAGGGCGGAAAAGTATCGGCCAGAATCGCTTGCGCCATCGGCTGCAGACCGCCGCCTCCGGCACCTTGGAGCACGCGGAATAGCAGCAAAAAGCCAAGGTTGGGAGCGATTCCACAAAGGAGGGAACTGACGGTGAAGACGGCCATGCATGTCATGAAGAAGCGCTTGCGGCCGAAGAAACTCACCAGCCAGCCGGTAATCGGAAGAACGATGGCGTTGGCGACCAAATACGACGTGAGCACCCAAGTGCTCTGATCATTGCTTGCGCCAAGATTTCCGGCGATATGGGGCAACGCCACATTTGCAATGGCAGTGTCGAGCACTTCCATGAACGCTGCCAGCGAGACGGTCACGGCGATGAGCCAGGGATTGGCAGCCGGGCGCCAAATCTCCTGCTCGGCTCCAAGTGTGATTGCGTCACTCATCGCGGTTTTCCGCAGCTTCGCAAGAATGAGGGCAGGTCCGGTAACTCTTTACCAGAGAAGCGCAGTTTAACGGCCGGGCACAGAAACCCGCGACGGCATCGATCCAATCGAGTGAGAGAGTCACCTCCGCGACGTAAGGGATGCACTTGAAATCGGTTCCAGTGCGAATTGGTCATCCGTTTGGTCATCCATAATGGCCGCGTTAGTAGTGATTTTCGTTCCCCTTAACGGGGCGGAACATTTGAGTGGGGAGGAACACTCCGGATGCGTCGGCTTCGGGAATAGAAACATGTGCAATCGAGCGAACGATCGCATTATACTAACTAATCAGTTAGTATGCCAATTTAAGGGCCTCTTGAGAAAGGACGCTGAGAAGAACCATGCCAGTCGTTGTCGGAAAGTCGATACGGACTAGCGCCGAACCATCCCGGCGGCGTGCCATCCTCAGGGCAGCGACTACGGAGTTCGCGCTCAAAGGCTATGCCGGCGCTCGGACCGAGGGAATCGCGCGGGCGGCGGGAGTGAAACACACGCTGCTCTTCTACCACTTCAAAACGAAAGAGCACCTCTACCGCGAGGTGATAGAAGAGATATTTTCCACATGGTTCGAGCGCATTTCCCGCGCCCTTGATCGGGAAGCCTCGGCCCAGGAACGTTTGCTCACATACATCAATTCCTATTTTGACTTTATTGCGGAGTATCCCCTTGCCCCAAGACTCGTCCAGCAAGAGCAATTGCGCCTGGGCAATAAAGAGTCAGGCCGCCTGCGCCGGATGGCCGAACGCTATATACGGCCCGTGCAGTACAAACTTGCGACACTGCTTAAGGAGGGCATATCGAGTAGAGAATTTAACGAACTCGACGTCGAGCAGTGCATCCACTCGATTTCAGGACTCATCGTCTACTATTTCACCAACAACCTCGCGGTTGAAACGCTAGAAGGGATGGAGTTGTGCCCTCGCCGACGCATCCAGTCGCGCCGTAAGGCAGTTCTCGATTTTGTCTCGAAGGCTCTCTTCGCATAGCGAACGAGCAAATCCCCCATAATGCTCGCAACATTAAGGCCAGACAGAGTTCGCCAAGAATCCTCGGCCTCGATCAATTCCCGCCTCAGTCCGTAGTTTGGAATAATCCGGCACTTCAGCCAGCCCCGGTCAATCTATTTCTGCGCCTGATCCACCTTCGCCACCGGCTGATCTCTGAAGATGGTGAGAGACATTAGAAAGCTATCGCTTACGTTCAACGAGCTGAAGAATCAGTGGCGTAAGGATCAATTGCATGGCCAAATCCAACTTTCCGCCGGGTATTACGATCGAATTGGCGCGGGACATGAAACTGTTCTGAATCATGGAGAGCAAATAACAAAAGTCTATGCCGCGCGGATTTCGAAAGCGAATCACCACCATTGACTCCTCCGGCGTGGGTATCAGCCGGGCAATAAATGGATTCGAAGTATCTACGGTGGGAATACGCTGAAAATTGACGTCGGTTTGCGTGAATTGAGGGCATATGTAACGGATGTAATCGGGCATGCGGCGCAAGATCGTGTCGGTTACCGCTTCGGTGGAATAACCGCGCGCGGACCGGTCACGGTGGATTTTTTGAATCCACTCGAGATTAATCACCGGTACCACGCCCATCTTGAGGTCAGCGTACTGCGCCAGGTTCACTTTCTCAGTGACGATGACGCCGTGGAGCCCTTCATAAAAAAGAAGGTCCGAACCTGCGGGAAAGGGCTCCCAATCTGTAAAGGTACCCGCGGGCTTGGCGAATTTTTCCGATTCGGCAGCGTCGTGCACGTAATGGCGGGTGCGGCCCTGACCGGTCTCGCCGTAAGTTTTAAAGGTTTGCTCCAATTCTTCAAGAAGGTTGGCCTCGGGGCCAAAATGGCTGAAATGATGATTGCCCTTGGCGGCTTCCTCCGCCATCACGCGGCGCATATCGAGGCGGTCATAGCGATGAAAGGCATCGCCTTCAACGAATGCGGCCTGAACTTTTTCGCGTCGGAAAATCTGCTCGAAGATATTGCGAACCGAGGTGGTGCCAGCGCCCGACGATCCGGTGACCGAGATAATTGGATGAATGTTCGACATTGGGGAGGCCGCTTAGCGGCGAATCAGGCCGCGCTTCGCGAAGAGAGGGGAAAGCTCCGCTGAAAAATAAGGGTCGGTGTGATATCTGGAAATACGCTCCACTACCGCGTGCGAGCCAAAGACGAAAGGGGTGCGGACATGAAGTTCCTTGGGCTGGATCTCGAGAATCCGGTTTACGCAGGAGGTAGCCTTGCCACCGGCCTGTTCGATCAGGAAGGCAATCGGATTCGCTTCGTAAATCAAACGCAGCCGGCCAGTGTCGTATCCCTGGCGCCGGTCCGCGGGGTAGAGAAAAACGCCGCCACGAACCAGAATCCGGTATGCCTCGGCCACCAGCGAAGCGATCCAGCGCATATTGTGATCGCGGCAAAGCGGACCTTCCACGCCCATCAGGCAATCATCGATGTACGCGCGCATCGAATCATCCCAATGACGATAATTCGAGCTGTTGACTGCGAATTCGTGAGATTCATGCGGCACGTTTAGTTTGGGAATGGCCAGATGAAAAGTGCCGGTAGACCGGTAAAGTGTGAAGACCTGAACGCCATCTCCCAGAGTAAGAACCAGCGAAGTCTGCGGACCGTAGATCACGAATCCGGCAGCAAGTTGCTCGCGCCCGGGCCGAAGGAAATGGCTATCGGCATTCGCGGGAGACTCCGCCGCCGGGAAAATGGAGAAGATGGTGCCCAAAGAGACGTTCGATTCGATATTCGAGGACCCGTCGAGCGGATCTATGGCGATGGCCAGAGGCGCACCCGGCGATAAATCGACAGGGTGCTCGAGTTCTTCGGAGAGAATTGCCGCCGCGGTTGCCGATGAAATGGCCCGCTGAAAAATTTCATTGGCGAGCAAATCGAGAAGCTTTGGGACGTCCCTACGAGCATTATGGCCGTTGCGCGGTTGGCCACGATGCTCTTTGTGAAGGGTTTGAGGACGGCTAGATTCGGATTCCGAGACGACAGAAGCATGAAGCGATCCGGCGATTTGGCCAAGGGAAATGATGCCAGCCAGCTCAATCGCGCCGGAAGCAATGGCGAGGATCAATTCAGCCACGTTCTGCTTTTCGCCGTCACGAGCGATGGCTTGTGTGAGAAACTTATCGAGCGAGACGTTGTCGATAGGGGATGGATGGCTTATCGCATTGGCGGTCAGCGGGCTGCCGGACCGGACGGAATCCGGGGCAGGATGGGATGAATTAGCAGCGCCCCCCTGACGGGCGGTAGCTACAGCGGCATGGGCGTCATTCCGTGGCGAAATCATGGCCTCAAGAAAAGACATCGCAGCAAAAACCAGCAATCTCACACGCAAAGTAAAACTGAATCATCTAACTCAATAAACTTAAGCCAAGTCTGGGGCGTTCATGAGGTCAGCCCGACCCTAGCTCGCTCGCGCTCGGAGCGCGGCTATAGAAACGACGCCTTGGGGCCACTCCCATCCCGAGATGTGCTGATGCGGTCTATATGGTTCGCCCAGATCAGAAATAACCGAGCTCGCACCGGTAAAATTGTCGTCCGCGGTATAGATGCCTGGCGTTGCGATCACCTTCAGCCCGGCACGCTGCGCCGCCATTACGCCATTGGCGGAATCTTCCAAAGCAATGCATTCGGATGCGGATTTGTTCAAGCGTTTCAGAGCGATTTCGAAGGCGTCGGGGCTGGGCTTTTTGGCAGGAGCTTCGTCGCCTGCAACAATGACTTGAAAACTTTCGATCTCGCGGGCGCCGATCGTGCGTTCCAATAGCGCATGTACATTACTTAGGCTGGTAGTGGTCGCGATAGCTAAACTAACGCCAGAGGATTGAGCCTCGGCGATCAACCTCGATACACCGGGCCTCAACTCGACAGCGCCTTGCTGAATGATCTCTTCGTAAATCTGAGTTTTTAGCTGGTGAATTTCCGCGATCCGAGGTTGAGCGCGGTCCAGATCTTCCGGCTTAAATTGTCTTAAGTAATGCAGAATGCGCTCCTTGCCACCGGTAACCTTCAGCAATTCTTTGTACAGTTCGCGATCCCAAAGCCAATAAAACCCAAAGCGACCGAATGCCTGATTAAAAGCGGCGCGATGAAATTCTTCCGTTTCAGCAAGAGTTCCGTCTACGTCAAAAATCAAAGCCTGAAGCTTCACGGCGCTTCGGCCAACGCCAGCAATGCTGACGGCAATTCGTCGAGCGAGTTAATACAACAATCGGCCCGCGCATGATGCGAGGTCTCGGCTGAATATCCGAAGGTCACCGTTATCACCCGAATGCCCGCCGCTCGCGCGGTCTCGACGTCCACGGCGTGATCACCTACGTAAACGGTCTGATCAGGAGAAACACCCAATCTTTCCGCGCAAGCCAGCAGAGGCTTCGGATCAGGTTTCTGTCCAAATCCGCTTTCCGGTGCGATAAGCACGGCAATGAGATGCGAAAGCCCGAGCTGCTCCAATATCAATTGAGAAGGAATTAGCGGTTTATTGGTGCAAACCCCGAGAGCGACTCCGGTGTTCGACAAATTCTCGAGGACTTCAACGGCGAACGGAAATGGCGTGGTTGCGCTGACCGGATTGGCTGAGTATTGACCGACATAACGGATCTTGAGCTCCTGGACCCGCTGGGGGCTCGCCTTTCGCCCATGAAGGGACAGCGCCTTTTCTATCAAAACTGTAGCGCCGTTGCCGACCAAGTTGCGAACCGCATTGGCCGGCACGGGCGGCAAACCTTCCGAAGTAAGCGTGGCATTCAAGGCAGCCGTAATGTCGTCGATGGTGTCAATGATCGTCCCGTCGAGATCGAAGATCACGGCTCGCGGCAGTGCGTGCCGACGGGACAGATTCGGGAGCTCTTGGCCAACGTCGCCTAAAGATGCAAGCGAATCCATTTGGAACGTCTGGGAATCAGGATGCGAGCTGACTCGATCCGGCGAGAGCGGCAGCGCGGATAGCGGCGATGTTGGCGGCATAGGAGTGCGAACCTCCTTTGAAGACTGCTGAGCCGGCGACCAAAGTGTCCGCACCTGCCGCGGTTACCAGCCCGGCAATCTGAGGATTTATTCCACCGTCAACTTCAAGTCGAATGGGACGACCGCCGATCATGTTGCGAATGTGTCGAATCTTTTCGAGTTGTGAATGAAGAAAATTTTGACCGCCGAATCCGGGATTCACGGTCATGACCAACACCATATCCACTTTTTCCAGAACGTACTCGATGGCGCTTTCCGACGTTGCGGGGCAGATGGTTACCCCGGCTTTTTTGCCCAGAGAGCGAATCACCTGTACAGAGCGATCGAGATGAGGTCCCGCCTCGGCATGCACGGTGATGTAATCGGCGCCTGCTTTAGCAAACGCTTCGAGGTACGGATCGACTGGGGCAATCATCAAATGCACGTCAAATATGCGGTCGCTGTGAGGCCGCAATGCACGCACCACATCCGGGCCGAAACTGATATTCGGGACAAAGTGTCCATCCATAATGTCGAGATGGAACCAATCAGCTCCAGCCAAGGTGATGGCCTCCGCTTCTTCACCCAGACGTGAAAAGTCGGCGGAAAGCATCGACGGGGCAATAACAAGTGGCTGGGTGCCCTCAGCCGATACGCCATTTGGTGAAAAGATGGCGGCGCTGGTCATAAGCGCGCTCGGTTTCCCCACTCAACGGACACGAGTGAATTCTGGCCAACGATGCGACCGGCGAGGATGTCTTCCGCTTCGATGGTCATCAATTCTCCGGCCCTCCGCTCTTGGCGGCTGGTGCCGCTAAAAACGCCGAACGTGAGTGAAAGTACCACCTGGCAGTGCATAATAAAAGTGAATATAATTGTGGCTACACTCAATTATTTTTAGGTGTGGTGGTTGGGTTAAAAACGCAGGGCGAATGGTGAATTTGACGTTCAAACAGCTGGAAGCTGTGTATGAAGTGTCCCGCAGCAGGACCATCATCAAAGCCGCCGAGGTTTTGCATGTCACTCCAGCGGCCCTGACTTCACGCATTAAGCTTCTTGAGAACGATTTGGGTCTGGCTCTCTTCGACCGCACCGGGAATCGCCTGCGGCTTACCGACGCCGGTCGGGAAGCGGCAGCAGCCGCTGCTCGAATCCAGCGCGGTATTTCGGACTTGGCAGACACGCTCGAGAGCATGAAAGGGCTGCACGGCGGGCGCGTGCGATTCGGAGCCGTCTCTACTGCGAAATATTATGCCCCGCATCTAATTGCGGCCTTCTTGCGCGACCACTCGCGAGTGGATCTGAACCTCGTCGTAGGGAATCGCGCGGAAACGGTTGAGTCGCTGCGCAACTACGACATCGACATTGCTTTGATGGGCCGGCCGCCAGCGGACTTTGGGGCGGTCAGCCAGCCATTCGGACCGCACCCTTATGTCATGATTTCGTCTCGTGATCATCCTTTGGCGCGGCGGAAGTTGATTTCCAAAGCGGAAATTGCCAAGGAGAAATTCATCGTTCGTGAACCGGGCTCGGGAACCCGGAACATCTTCGAGTATTTTTTCAACGCGCAACTGCTACCGCCGCCCAAAGTTATGATCGAGATGGGGTCAAACGAAACCATCAAACAAGCGGTGATGGCTGGACTGGGAATTTCGCTAATCTCGGCGCACACCACCGCTGCGGAAATCGAGAGCGGGCGTGTGGTGGGATTGAAGATTGAAGGCTTGCCCATCGTGCGGCAATGGTTTGTGGTGCGCCGTTCGGATCGCGATCTACCACCCGCAGGCCGGGCGCTGTGGAACTTCATCGCGACGAAAGGCTCGACATTCTTGCCGAGCCCCGCGCTAAGTCAGCGCCAGTCACATCGCCGAAAATGAAAAGAAAAGTTAGAGTGGGAATACTGTTTATATGCGTGATCTTTGTTGATGAAAAGACAATTTCCCCGGCAGACATTGGCAGTCTAGTCCGCGCTTTGACCGGCCTGTCTAGAGAAGCCGGAAAATTGGATTGGATCGATCGGGTCTACTTCTTACGGCGTCAACGCTGATCATTAATTAAGAGTTTGTGAGACAAAGTTGTAGTCTCGAATTAGGCGGCGGTTATTCCAGTGTGCGAATTGTGTGCCACAATCACGCCCGCTGCAAATCGACCGTCCAACTAACGGCCCATCAGTTGATTCTGAACTGCATCGTCCGAATGGTCCTCATGTTCCAGCTAGCCGCGTACGAAGATTGTGCTGAATTGCTCGAAGGAAAGCCTGGCTCGCGGTCTGTATGATTG
>JBAVUV010000772.1:0-9073 GCA_049696955.1 Candidatus Sulfotelmatobacter sp.
GCAATGCATCGAAATCTGAAATCCGCAATCTAACGGAACACGCAAAAATATGAGCGAACTCCGCAACGTCGTTGTCATGGGCTCCGGATGTGCCGGACACACAGCCGCTCTCTACACCGCGCGCGCCAATCTGAAACCACTGGTAGTAGAAGGCCACGAGCCCGGAGGCCAGCTTTCGCTGACCACGCTGGTCGAGAATTTTCCCGGTTTTCCCGAAGGAATTATGGGACCGCAACTGGTCGAGAATATGCGCAAACAGGCGGAGCGCTTTGGCGCTGAGTATCGCATGGCTCACCTCACCAGTGTAGATCTCAGCCAGCGTCCGTTCCTCCTTCATCTCGGTAAGCACCAGGTGCACACTCGAACTTTGATCATCGCCAGCGGCGCTTCTGCGCGTTGGCTGGGATTGCCGAATGAACAAAAGCTGATCGGTCACGGCGTTTCCTCCTGTGCCACCTGTGATGGGTTCTTTTTCTCCGGAAAAGAAATCGTGGTAATTGGCGGCGGAGATTCCGCTATGGAGGAGGCCCTGTTCCTCACTCGTTTTGCATCCAAGGTCACGCTCATTCATCGCCGCGACAGCTTCCGGGCTTCCAAAATCATGCTGGAACGGGCACAGCATCATGACAAGATTCATTTCCTCACCAATACCGTTGTGGAAGATGTTTACGATCCCGTCAAACATGAAGTCACCGGCCTCAAACTGCGAAACCTGAAAACTGGTGAAGTTTCGGACTTTCCCACCAGCGCCCTGTTCCTCGGCATCGGCCACGACCCCAACGCGAAGATTTTCGCTGGTCAGCTCGACACCGACGCCGACGGTTATCTCAAGACGCACAACCACGTGTTAACTCGCGTGCATGGAGTCTATGCCTGCGGTGATGTTCAGGACCGCCGTTACCGGCAAGCCATCACCGCGGCGGGAAGCGGATGCATGGCCGCCATTGAAGTCGAGAAATTCATGGAAGAGCACGGAAGCTAGCCACAAATTTTGACCAGGCAACGCAAGAATCACTCCCAGCCGCGTTCAATTGTCGATAAAGTTTGATTGGGATCGGGGAGCCAAACACCGGCGTCCCGGTGTCTAACGCTGGAAGATGCGCCAGCGGGGTCTTCCCGCGGAGGTGTAGCCTTATGGTCGCTCGCTTCGTCTGTTTTCTTCTTTTCTGCGGCAGCCTTTTCGCGCAGCAGTCTTCGCAGCCCTCCCTCACGATCTACAACCAAGATTTCGCCGTTGTCCGGCAGGAACTCCCCCTCGATCTGAAGGCCGGAGAAAACCAGGTCAATGTGAATGACATCACCATCCACCTCGAACCTGACTCGGTGATTCTCCGCGATCCCGCCGGCAAACATGCGGTGCGCGTGCTGGAGCAAAACTATCGCGCCGATACTATCTCCGAACCTTTGCTGCTCTCACTCTACGTAGGCAAGACGATCGATTTCGAATTTCAGGACAAGGTCATTAAGGGCAAAATCATCCGCAGCGGATACACCCCGCACGACTATTTCGCCATGAACCGCTATGGCCAACAGTACTACCAGAATCAGATGATCGGCGCATCCGAACAGCCTGTCATCGAGGTCGATGGCCAGCTTCGTTTCAGCCTTCCCGGAACGCCGATCTTCCCCAGCCTCACCGATGAAAGTATTTTGAAGCCGCGGCTGGAATGGACACTTGCCACCGACAAAGGTGGAAAGTTCCCCGCTGAGTTTTCCTACGTCACCGGCGGCATGACTTGGCAGGCGGATTACAACATCGTTGCGCCCGAGAAAGGCGACCTCGTCGACATCGTGGGCTGGGTCACTATGGACAACCAGACCGGCAAGACCTTCGAGAACGCGCGCATCAAGCTAATGGCTGGGGACGTAAACAAGCTTCAGTCAGAGGCTATGAATGGCCGGGTGTTTGCTCTGGCGGCCAGAGCAGACATAGGAGGCGGAGTGTTTAACCCTCCCGTCACCGAAAAAACTTTCGACGAGTACCACCTCTACACGCTCGAACGCACGACCACGCTGCGCGACCGCGAAACCAAGCAGGTGGAATTTATTCGAGCGGCGGGGGTGGTCACCAAGCAGATCTACATTTACGACGGCGTCAAGATTGATAGCAACCGCTACAACGGCTGGAACTGGGACAACATTCGCAACGATCACTCCTACGGCACGGAATCGAATCCGAAGATTTGGGTGATGCGCGAGTTCCGCAACTCAGATGCGAACCATCTGGGCATGCCGCTGCCGAAAGGCCGGGTGCGCTTTTATCGCCGCAACGACGATGGCCAGGTTGAATTCACCGGCGAAAATACGATTGACCACACCCCGCACGACGAGACCGTGCGCATTTACACCGGCACCGCTTTTGATCTCGCGGGCGAGCGCCGCCGCAGCGACTACATCGTCGACAGCAACAAGCGGACAGCTACCGAATCTTTCGAGATCAAGCTGCGCAACCACAAGAAAGAACCGGTAGACGTTCGCGTTGTCGAACACCTCTATCGAGCGGCGAACTGGGATATCGCTTCCAGTTCGGTTGAGTACAAAAAGACCGACAGCCACACGATTGAATTTCCTGTGACCGTTGCACCCGACGAAGAAAAGACGGTCACATACACAGCACACTACTCCTGGTAGAAGGCCACGGGCAGCCCCGATGCATGGCCGCTCTTGAAGTGGAGAAATTCATGGAAGAACGCGGAAAATCAGGTTATCTCTTTCCGATCGCTTGCCAGATACCGGGGGGCACCCTTCGCGAATTACCGTTGTAATCTACTCCGTAAATTAGATTGCTCTTATTCTGCGTGAGTCGCCCCCATGAGACTACTCGCGCGCCACAAGCTTTGGCTTTCAGCCTTTGTTCTGATTTCACTCACGATGTTCGCCCCTGGCCGGATTCTTTCCCAAGACCACCCAGAGAGCACACGCAAAATTATCAGCCAGGTAGCTCCGCAATATCCCAGCTTGGCTCGCTCCATGAACATCCAGGGCAAAGTAAAGGCGGATGTGTTAGTCGCGCCCAATGGAGCGGTCAAATCAGTCGAAATCAAAGGTGGCCACCCGCTGCTGGTTCAATCCGCGCAAAATGCATTGCGGGAGTGGAGATGGGAGCCTGCGCCGTACGCAACTCACGAGGCTGTCGAAGTGAAATTCGGGCTCTAGCCGCTTCAGTGTTCCTTCATTCAGGCCGTGCGTGATGTTGGATCATCCCTGTGTATCGATAGCCGTATCGCCGCTGTGATACAACTTTCTGTGGTCTTCATGCGTCAATCGTTTGCTGCGTCTTGCCGTTCCCTGGGTGCGGCATGCTAAGAGCGTTCTTCGTCCGTCTTTCCGAAAACCAATCCTTACGAAGTTTCGCCGAACGATCTTCCCTCGGCCGCCGCGTATCCGGACGGTTCGTCGCCGGCACGGAGATCGCCGACGCTGTCCGTGCAACTCAAACCATCAACCGCGCCGGCATGAGCGTCTCCATCGACAATCTTGGCGAAAATGTGACGAACCCTGAGGAGGCCCGCCACAGCGCGCAGCTCTATCATCAGATTCTGGACGCCATCGTCACCAATCAACTCAACGCCAATATCAGCCTCAAGCTCACTCATATGGGTCTTGACGTGAATGAGCAACTGGCGCGCGAGATCGTCAGCGGCCTGGTGGCCAAGGCTGCGTCCATGAATCCTCCCGGATTTGTGAGGGTTGATATGGAAGGCTCACCGTACACTCAGCGCACGCTCGATTTCGTCCATGAACTGCACCGGATGCCGGGAAATGCGAACTCAGTCGGCACAGTAATCCAGTCTTATCTCAAGCGTTCCGAGAGCGACGTGGCAAAACTGCTGTCGGAAAAGATCCGTATTCGTTTGTGCAAAGGTGCCTATAAAGAGTCCCCGGACATTGCCTTTGCCGCGAAATCGGAAGTCGACGCCAACTACGTCAAGTTGATGAAGATCCTCATGAAAAGCGGCGTCTATCACGGACTGGCCACGCACGACGAAAACATCGTGCGTCAAGCCCAGGTTTTCGCAACTGCCGAAAAGCTTTCTCGCGATTCGTTTGAATTCCAGATGCTCTACGGCATCCGCCGCGATCTGCAACAGCGTTTGGTGCGCGAGGGCTGGCGCGTCCGCGTTTACATCCCATTCGGCACGGAGTGGTATCCCTACTTTATGCGGCGACTAGGCGAGCGCCCGGCCAACGTCCTGTTTATCGCGCGCAACCTGTTGCGGGCATGAAAGCGCGCGGGGCTATACTTTTCGGCAAAATCTATTAAGATGCTATGGCCCCCGAACCGGGGTGAGCCATGGAGACTCCCGCTGGAAAATTGGCAGGCCGCTACGAGGTCAGGCAGATCCTCGGACAGGGCGGCATGGGACTCGTCTATCGCGCCTACGACACGGTCGTGCGCCGCGAAGTGGCGGTGAAAACCATCCTCGATATTCCTGACCCAGCTTCGCTCCAGCTATTTTACAAAGAATGCGATGTGCTGGCATCGATGAGCCATCCCAATATCGTAGAGATCTTTGATATCGGAGAATTCGAAGAAGAGGGCAAGAAGAAACCTTACTTCGTGATGCCGTTGCTGCCGGGTACTACTCTGGACTATTTCATTCGCAAAGCCAGCCATCGTCTGACGGTGGAGCGCACCGTCGACATCATTTCCCAGACGTGCCGCGGCCTTCAGGCTGCACACGAACGCGGCCTGGTCCATCGCGATTTAAAGCCGAGCAACATTTTTGTGATGGAAGACGACTCGGTGAAGATCATCGATTTCGGCGTGGCTCACATGGCCGACGCTCATACCACGCGTGCGCAAAAGGGCACTCTGCTTTACATGTGTCCTGAGCAGATCGAATTGAAAGCGCTGTCGCCGGCATCCGATATTTTTTCCCTTGGCGTTGTCTGCTACGAGGCCATGACCGGCCGCAATCCGTTTCGGCGAGCCCGCGCCGATGAAGTGGTAGACGCGATTCTCCACCATATTCCGCCGCTGGCGGCAGAACTGAATTCCACCGTAAGCCAGCCCGTCAGCCGCGTGGTGCACAAAGCTATGGCCAAGCAATCCTGGCATCGCTTCGCAACCGCTCGCGATTTTGGCGACACGCTGAATAAAGCGCTGCGCAACGATCCTATTGAACTCTTCGATCCGGAACGCACCCGCCCGCGGCTGCAGCGTGCCTCCAAGGCCTTGGAAGAAGGCGACTTCCAATTCGCCGCCGAAATTCTGGGCGAACTCGAGGCCGAGGGTCACATGGATACATCCATCGTCTCGCTTCGGCGCCAGCTCGACAGCGCCGTGCGTCGAAAAACTTTGTCGCAATTGCTCGACGCCGCGCGCGCGCGATTTGAAGAAGAGGAAGACCCGCTCGCACTTCAGAAGCTGCAGGAAGCTCTGCAAATCGAACCTGACAACGCCATTGCCTTGGCTCTGAAGAGCAGAATCGAAAACCGCCGCAGCGAACGCCAGATCGACAACTGGTATCGGCTGGCACGGCAGCACATTGACAATCACGCCTACGGGCACGCTCGCGAGGCTTTGCAGAATGTGCTTCAACTCCGTCCCAAGGAAGCGCGCGCTCTGCAACTGCTTGCGGAAGTCGACCGGCAAGAGCAGGAGTACAAGAAACTTCGGCAGGAAAAGGAACAGATTCATCGTGCTGCGATGGAAGCCTGGCAGAAGGGAGATGTAAGCAACGCGCTGTCAAAGTTAGGCCTGGTGCTGGAGTTGGACCGGCGCGCCCCGGATTCCATCAATCGCGAAAGCGGAGCCAATTACCAGAGCTTCTACAACGAAGTCCGCTCCGAGCACGACGCGATGAACACCGCATACGCCGAAGCTCGCAGACTTCTTATCGAGCACAACTTCGTCAAGGCGATAACGACCTGCCAGGCTTATTTAACAAAGTATCCCAACAATGCCATTTTTCAGGCTCTGCGGTACGACATTGAGGAGCAGCAACGGCAGAATCTTTCCGCATTCATCGCTACCGTCGACCATCAAGTTGAGGTTGAACCTGATCTCGACAAGCGCGTCAACCTTCTGCGCGAAGCCCTCGACCTGCATCCCGGCGAATCGCATTTCGAACGTGCGCTGCGCCTGGTGCAGGACAAACGCGATCTGGTTAATTCCATCGTCGCGCGTGCGCATCTGCACGAAGAACAGGCGGCATATGGCGATGCGCTGAACGACTGGGAAATCCTGCGCACTATCTACAGCGAGTATCCGGGATTGACTTTCGAAGTCGAACGCCTGCAGAAGCGCCGCGATCAGCAAGCCCGGACCGAATCGAAGGCGCGTCTCGTCGAACAAGTCGACGCATGTTTGCATTCCAGCGATTACGCAAGGGCTCTCGATCTGTTGCAAGGATCTGCTGCAGAATTTCCTGACGATGCAGAATTAGCAGAACTGGGGAAACTCGCTCAGGATGGCGTCAGGCGCAAGGCAGAAGCACATCGCCTGATGACTGAAGGCCAGGATCTGTTCGCGCAACAGAAATTCGCAGATGGAATCAAGTTGCTGCGTGAAGCCTATGAATTGGATGAAAACAATTCCTTGGCGCGAGCTGTGTTAGCGAATGCCCTGGTGGAAGAGGCGCACTCGACAGTCGACACGGATTGGCGCGAAGCCGAAAAGCTAGCCAAGGAAGGGCTCGAGTTGAACCCGGCGCATCCCATGGCCAAAACGATCAAGACTTTGATCCTCGATCACAAGAAAGAAACCTTCGTCGAGGAATGTGTAGCGCAGGCGCGCAAGCTGCAAACCGCCACCGACCTGGCCGGGGCTTTAGCCCGCATTCAAGAAGGCTTGTCGAATTATCCGCGCGAGCCCAGATTGCTGCAACTGCAAGAAACCGTACAAAGAGATCTTCAGGCCCAGCGCCGGCAAGCGCGCCGCCGCGACGTGGAGGAGTTGCGCCGTATAGAAACTGAAATCGATCCTGCCGCGGACGGCGACACCAAGCAAGCCATCGGGAATCGCGTGCAAGCCATCGCAAATAAGCATTCCGCGGACGGAGAAATTTTATCTCTGGCGAACGGGCTCTTGGATCGTCTTGGGCTTTTGCAAGCGGATCGAAATGTCTTAACCACATCGCCGGAAAATGAAAGCGCGACTCTTACCTTCCACACTCCAACACCCAGCGCCGATCGACCTTTATTCGACGCTACAAGCAAAGCTGCGGATCCTGCGCCTGGAGCTACTGCCATGGTGGCTGCGCCCGCAGCAGTCGCAGCGCCGCTTTCGCGCCCAGCCCAAGCTTCTGCTTCGGAGCCTTCGCCAGACGAAACCGCGCCCGAAGTCGCGCCTCCCCCCTCGCCTGGAAATCCTCCTGCGAAACCGAGACGGTACGTTACGGCGCTCATCGCATCCGCTGCCGCCGTTGTTTTGCTCGCTGCAATCTTTGTGCTTGCAAGGAAACATCGGTCTCCAGCAGCATCCACGGCCCCCGCACCCGCGACCACTACCCCAGCTCCGGTTGCTGCTTCTCCCGAGGCAACTCCCACGGCTGTCGCCTTACCAGCAGAGAGCGCTCCGGAAGAGAGCGGCCCGGAACAAGCAGCCTCTGGCGACGTGGGGTCCGTGATTGTAGTAACAGGTCAAGATAAGGCACTGGTTTTTCTCAACGGAAAGCCCCTGGCTCAACTCACACGAAACGGTCAATTACGCGTTCGCAATCTCGAACCGAAAGATTATGTCGTGCGCGTCTCCAAAAGCGGATTCCAGGATCTCCCCGAGCAAAAAATTCGGATTCGAAAGGGCGAGCAGGCCAAACTGACTTTCAATCTGCAACCTGTACCTCACTTGGCTTCTCTGTCGATTCAAGGTGGCGTTCCAGGCTCGGCAGTTCTCATCGACCAAACCCTGGCTGGAACCATCCAGGCCGATGGTTCACTGAACATAGCCACCATCAATCCCGGTGATCACACCATCGAGATTCGCAAAGACCGGTTCAAGCCCAAACAGATCAAGAAACACTTCGTAGTTGGATCAGCCGTGTCTCTCGCCGCTGCCGATATGGCGCTCGAGGCCGCCCCAGGACAGTTGAAGATCACATTCACCCCTGCCGACGCTCAGGTGACTGTGGCCAAAGCGGGAGAGGCTGCCACCAAAGTAAGCAGCGGAAGCCCTTTAAGTCTGGCCGCAGGCGTCTACACATTGACCGCAAAAACCAGCGACAATTTCTCCCGCTCTTTGCCCGTGGAAATCGTTGCCGGCCAATCCAGGAATCTGGATCTGTCTCTGGCTCCCGAAGGCATTTCCAAGTTTGATGATCCCTCGGCCTGGAAACAAGACAAAGGTTCGTTCGTTCGCAAAGGCGGCGACTTTGTGATGTACAACGTCACGCCTGTCGCGGGTACGTTTGTCTTTTCCGCGATGCTGAATAAGGGACACCGATTGCAGTGGGTGCTGAACTGCACCGACGTGAACAACTACATCTTGTTTCAAATGGATGACAATAATTTCTACCGCACGGTGATAAAAAACGGCCAGAAGGGGGACGAGATCAAAATTCCGCACAAGACGGAGAAAAAAACCTTTCACACCATTCAGATTAGAGTCAACCCCAATGAGATCGTCCACGAGATAAGGCAAGGCGACGGTTGGATAGCCCTGGATCGATGGACGCCTTCCGGAAGCAATCTTAGTCTAGGCAAGTTCGGCTTTTATATTCCCGGCAACGATCAGGTCTCGCTCTCCAGCTTCAGCCACTATGTCGACCTGAGTACGCGGTAGCAGATTCACTAAACTCGCCAACTGAAAGCTGCTGGCAGAAAAAATAAGGGATGAAATGCATTCTTTGACGCGTCGTGATTTCATGCGGATCAGCTCAGGCTCTGTCGCTGCTGGAGCCGCGGTCAAGTTCACTCTTCTGCAGCCTGCCGCATTGCGGGGCGCAGAACGTCCAGTTGCGCCGAGCGATCGCGTGCGGTTTGCTTCGATCGGTACGGGAACCCGCGGCTGCGAGCTTTTGCAGGCATCGCTCGCCGTACCAGGAATAGAGTGCGTGGCTGTCTGTGATCTTTATGACAGCCGGCATGAGGCGGCGCAGGAGGCCGTGCAGAAACAAGTTCCCGCAACTCG
>JBAVUV010000773.1:0-8271 GCA_049696955.1 Candidatus Sulfotelmatobacter sp.
GAGCGTGGCATCACTACAACAGTAAATGACATCGAGCACATGGAATCGCAGTCCGTCTATGGACTGGGCGTCATCAAAGTTTTCTTTCGCCCGGGCACAAATGTACAAGGCGCTATCGCGCAGATCACCGCCATTGCCCAAACTACCGTGCGCAGTCTTCCTCCAGGCACAACCCCGCCACTTATTATTTCCTACAGTGCTTCCACCACGCCGATCATCCAACTCGGGTTAAGCAGCAAGACCCTTCCAGAACAACAACTGTTCGATCTTGGGCAGAATTTTCTGCGTAACTATCTTGCGACCGTGCCGGGGGCGGCTACGCCGTATCCCTACGGCGGCAAAATTCGGCAGATCCAGGTGGACCTCGACTTGCCGAAGCTTCAGGCGTACGGCCTTGATCCCAACGACATTGTGAATGCCGTCAACGCGCAGAATATTATTCTGCCCTCCGGCACCATCAAGATGGGCTCGCTGGAATACAACGTAGAGATGAACGGAACCCCGGAAACCATCGCGGAATTGAACGACCTTCCGGTGAAGACCACCAATGGTTCTACACTTTATATGCGGGACGTTGCTCATATACGGGACGGCTTCGCTCCGCAGACCAACATTGTGCGCCAGGACGGGAACCGCGGCGCGCTGATGTCGATTTACAAGAATGGCAACGCGTCCACGCTGCAGATTGTCGCCGGCGTCAAGAATATTGTGCAGCAGGCCGCGCAAGCCTTGCCACCAGAGCTGAAGATCACTGCGTTGTTTGACCAGTCTCTGTTCGTTCGCGCCTCGATCTACGGCGTACTGCGAGAGGGGCTCATTGCGGCGGCGCTTACCGCGGTCATGATCCTCGTTTTCCTGGGCGACTGGCGTCCCACGATCGTCATCTCGATTTCCATCCCGCTTTCCATCTTCGTTTCGATCATCCTTCTCGGAGCCATCGGACAGACCATCAATATCATGACCTTGGGCGGATTAGCGCTGGCCGTCGGCATCCTGGTGGACGACGCCACCGTGGAAATTGAAAATATCGAGCGCAACCTCGCGATGGGAAAGGAGATGCGGCAGGCCATTCTCGACGGAGCGCAGCAAATCGCCGTGCCGGCCTTGGTCTCGACGCTCAGTATTTGCATCGTGTTTGTGCCCATGTTCTTTCTGACGGGTGTGGCCAAATTTCTGTTTGTACCGCTGGCCGAGGCTGTGAGCTTTGCCATGCTGGCCAGCTATCTATTATCGCGAACTCTGATTCCGACGTTGGTGATGTACATCATGCGCGGACATGAGCATCGCGAGGGAGCGCCCAAATCATTTTTCGGCCGATTTCAGCGCGGCTTCGAACGCAAGTTCGAAGACTTCCGCCGGGGTTACGAGGCGTTACTGGAAACCACGATCGAGCATCGCGGTTTGTTCGTGATTTGCTTTCTTGCTTTCTGTCTGTTGTCGCTCGGACTGTTTTTCTTCCTGGGCGAAGACTTTTTCCCACAAGTGGATGCCGGGCTGTTGCGCCTGCATGTGCGGGCCCGTGCCGGCTTGCGGGTAGAAGAAACTGCCCGGCTTTGCGATGAGATTGAAACTGTTTTGCGGCAGGAAGTTCCCAAGGGACAATTGCAGACTGTGCTTGATAACATCGGTCTGCCCAACTCGGGCATCAACCAATCCTACAGTTCGAACGGAACGATTGGCAGCAGCGATGCCGAGATTCTCATTGCACTGAATCCGGAAAAGCACCCGCCCACGGCCGATCTCACGCGCCGTTTGCGCGAAATTTTGCCGCGCCGCTTTCCTGGCGTGGAGTTCTTTTTCCAGCCGGCCGACATCGTGACGCAAATTCTAAACTTTGGCTTGCCCGCGCCCATCGACGTGCAGATCATCGGCACCGACATGGGAAGCAGTTATGAGATTGCGCAACAGATTGCCAACAAAATGCGGCACGTTCCCGGTACGGCCGACGTACACGTACAGCAGTTGCTTTCCCTGCCCACGCTGCACATGGATATCGAGCGCACGCGAGTTACGCAAGTTGGGCTCACGGCACGGAATGTAGCCCAGAGTGCGCTGGTTTCGCTGAGCGGCAGCTTCCAGACGGCTCCCAATTTCTGGCTGAATCCGAAAAACGAAGTCACTTATCAGATGGCTGTGCAGTCTCCGCAATATCGCATGACCAATCTCCAAGATCTGCTGAATATTCCCGTCACTTCGCAGCAGGGTCCGCAGCTCATGGGGAATCTGGTACAGCTATCGCCGGTGGTGCGGGCCGCGACGGTAAACCACTGGAACGTCGCGCCCGTGATTGATGTCTACGCGAGCACCCAGGATCGAGACCTGGGTGCCGTGGCTGCGGACACTGACAAGATACTGAAAACTTTCGACGGCCATCTGCCCCGCGGTACTCAGATTGTGGTACGTGGCCAGGTGGCCACCATGCGCTCGTCTTTCTTTGGCTTAGGCGTCGGTTTGGTGGGTGCGATTGTTCTGGTCTATTTACTGATCGTGATCAACTTTCAATCCTGGCTTGATCCTTTCATCATCATTGCCGCATTGCCCGGGGCACTGGCAGGAATCTGCTGGTTCCTGTTGCTGACGCGTACTACCTTAAGCGTTCCATCGCTCACGGGCGCAGTCATGTGCATGGGCGTCGCCACCGCTAATTCCATTCTCATGGTGAGCTTCGCTCGAGAGCAAATGGATGAAGGCATTCCGGCGGTGCAAGCCGCGGTTGCTGCAGGCTATACGCGCATGCGTCCGGTACTGATGACCGCATTGGCGATGATCATCGGAATGGTGCCGATGGCTTTGGGATTCGGCGAAGGCGGCGAACAGAACGCACCGCTGGGCCGGGCCGTTATCGGAGGTTTGTTGTTTGCCACTGTCGCCACATTATTTTTCGTGCCCAGTGTGTTCGCCATTTTCCATAGCCGTCGAGAAGCAAAACGGTCCCAGGCAGAACAGAATAAGAAATAAAAGCCGTTGATAAGAAATCGGAGTTGAGGGGTGGAGTCAACAGGAATGACCGAGGAAATCAAGTCGAAGCCAACGCAGGATGAGCAGCGGGATGAACACGGCTCCAATGGCCGGCAGTCCCGGCAGCAGGGCGCCAACGAAGAACACCATGCGGTCAGCGCCCAGGTCCAGCGTGACGAGGAGATCGAAGAGATCCAGAAGCGTTCCCGGCATCAGCCTCCGTCGATTGAGCGTCCTCCCGAGCTTCCGCCGGCGCCGCCACGCAAGGCTCTGACAATTGTGGGAGTCCTGCTGCTGGTGCTCCTGCTCGCGGGAGGCATCACGCTGTTGGCGCGAGCAACTCACGAACGGGCCTTGGCCAAGGAAACCGAGATAGAGACGGTGCCAACTGTCGCGGTTGTGAATCCAACTCCAGAAAAGCCTGATGAAGATTTGATTCTGCCTGGATCTCTGCTGGCGTACGAGGAGTCTCCCATATACGCCCGCACCAACGGCTACCTGGTGCGCTGGTACAAGGACATTGGCAGCCGGGTAACGAAAGGTGAATTGCTGGCGAAGATCGATACGCCTGAGGTTGATCAGGAGCTGAATCAGGCAAAGGCATCGCGCCAGCAAATCGTCGCTCAGATGCAGATCGCGAAAATCACCTCCGACCGGTGGGAAGCCCTGCGTAAGACGGATTCCGTCTCCGCCCAGGAGGCCGACCAGTTCTCCAGCGCATACACGCAAAGCCAGGCTAACCTCGCTTCTGCGGATGCCAACGTCCGCCGCCTCGAGCAGCTGGAAGGATTCAAAGATGTCTATGCCCCCTTCAACGGCGTGCTTACCAGACGCAACGTAGATCCGGGCGCCCTGATTAACGCCGGCGCTCAAGCCGCGGGCCGCGAATTGTTTGATCTTGCCCGAGTCGATCCGCTGCGGGTATATACCAGCGTGCCGCAGGCTTACGCTCCCTACATAAAAGTCGGTGCCAAGACCTTTGTTACGTTGCAGGAATATCCCGGCCAGAAATTTGCGGCCATAGTGGAGCGAACTGCCGAGGCCATTGACACTAACACTCGTACGCTACTCACCGAAGTCGACGTTCCCAACAAGGACGGCCGTTTGTTACCCGGGTCGTTTGGCGAGGTTCACTTCGCGGTTGGGTCCAATGTGAACAAGGTGACCGTTCCGGTGAACACGATGCTGTTTCGCGCCCAGGGCGCGCAGGTTGCTGTCGTGGGCCCGGACAACAAAGTGGAGTTGCGGCCGATCAATATAGGACGGGATTATGGGACCACGTTAGAGGTTCTGGGTGGAGTGGAGCCGACAGACCGGATCGTGGTCAACCCGCCCGATTCTCTTGAACAAGGGCAGCAGGTTAATGTGGCTCAACCTCCGCCGAACCAACAGCAGCCGGGTCAGACGCAGAACCAGCAGAAAGGCGGAGCCTAGTGAAGGTGAAGCGTGCAGGACTGTGCGGCGTCCTGGCCTTGTTGGCTTTGACGGCTGGCTGCACCGTCGGTCCGCGTTACAGCCGGCCCGCGGCTCCGGCGCCGGCCCCCGATGCGTGGAAGACGCAACCGCCGTGGCAACCGGCCGCGCCCAAAGATTCGATCCCCAAGGGCGAGTGGTGGAAAATCTATAATGATGCGGACCTCAATGCCTACGAGCACCAATTGCTGCAGGCCAATCAGTCCCTGGTCGCGGCGCGCGACCGTCTGGATCAGGCGCGCTCGCTGGCCCGCGTCGCCACTTCCGGACTGTTTCCGCAGATTTCGGCAGATCCCTCCGCGGTGCGCGAACGCGGATCCGGCAATCGTCCGCTGAATGGCGCTGCGCCGGCCCAAGTAGGGGGTCTGGCGAGTAGCTCAAATCAGACTGTTCCTCCCTACACGCAGAATGTCTTTACCATCCCATTCAACATCAACTATGAGGTCGACGTTTTCGGACGCCAGCGGCGCAATGTGGAAGCGGCGAACGCCACTCTGCAGTCCACTGCTGCTGATCTGGGCAACGCGCAGCTGGTTCTGACCGCGGAACTGGCCGCCGACTATTTCTCTCTGCGCGAATTGGACGCCGAATTCAATGTGGTGCAGGAGTCGGTCGGCTATGAGCGTAAGGGTTTCGATCTGGTAAACCGGCAACATGCAGGGGGAATCGTCAGCGGTCTCGAAGTTGCTCAGCAAGCCGCGCTCCTCGATGCAACGATATCGCAGCTCTCCCTGGTGCAAGAATCACGAGCGCAATTCGAGCACGCGATTGCCGTGCTCATAGGGCAACCGGCCTCCAGCATTAATGTGCCTGTCGCGCCGTTACAAGCTACGCCTCCCCCCGTTCCGCTGGGCGTGCCCTCCGATATGCTGGAGCGCCGTCCGGATGTTTCTTCGGCCGAGCGGCAGATGGCTTACCAGAATGCTCAGGTCGGCATTGCGCGAACCGCCTTTTATCCGCAAATCACGCTGAGCGGTGCTGGTGGTTGGCAGAGTGCACAACTGGCTCCGCTCTTAAATGCACCAAGCCTCGTCTGGTCCCTTGGCGCCGATGCGTTGGAGCCGATCTTCGAAGGTGGACGAAACCGCGCCAACCTCGCAGCGGCGCGAGCCGCCTACGATCAGTCCGTGGCAAATTACCGCCAGGCGGTGCTTACCGCTTTTCAGCAGGTGGAAGATGGCATCAGCAATCTGAGCACGTTGTCACAGGCGCTTATCACGCAGAGCGCGGCCGTAGAAGACGCGCGGCGCGAACTTACCATCGCCAACAATCGTTATATCGGCGGCGCCACAGACTATCTCAACGTCATCACAGCGCAGACCACTCTGCTCAGCAGCCAGCGCCTGGAAACGCAGTTGCTTGGCCAGCAGATGGTCAGCTCGGTCTATCTGGTAAAGGCGCTCGGCGGGGGATGGGATTCCAGCGAGATCAAGGAGCAGCAGGTTCATCCTCAGGCGAATCAGGTGTTGCAACCCTAGCTCCCTCGCACGCCGCGAACTGCCCTTGTAGCGGCTTCTTGCAGGAATCGCGAAGTGGTTCGTGCGAGAATGGTCGCGCTGATTGGGGGCAGCCTCTTTGACTGCTGAACCGCCAGTAGTATCGATCAAGACTACAATCCCTCGCCGGCGCTGGCGAATCGCCTTCCTGCTTTCCTTCGGAGTACTGGTTAATTTTTTTGATCGCATTAATCTATCCGTCTCCCGCGATGCGCTTCATGACTCCTTCGGATTATCACTGGTAGCGTTCGGTTATCTCTCCAGCGCCTTCAGCTGGACGTACGCGTTAATGCAAATGCCCGCCGGAGTGTTGCTCGACCGTTGGGGAGTGCGCCGCGTGGGACGAGTGAGCGCATTTCTGTGGAGCCTTTCCTCTTTCGCTGCGGCAGTCGCTCCCAGCCTTGGTTGGTTCTTCGGAGCACGATTCCTTCTTGGGGTGAGCGAATCCCCCACTTTTCCTGCCAACGCGAAGGCTCTGGGTTACTGGTTCACCCGCGAGGAGAGAAGTCTGGCGACTGCTATCACCGACGCGGCTGCGAAGTTCTCCAGCGCGATCGGAGTTCCGTTGATTGGACTGCTGCTCTTGTACTTTGGCTGGCGTTGGAGCTTCGCCGCCACTGGCTTGGTCAGCTTTATCTATTTCCTTTTGTTTTATTGGATCTACCGGAATCCCAGTGAAGACCACAAACTCTCCCGTCTGGAGCTGCAGTTCGTTCTGAACGGCGGCGCTCAATTGGAGGACCAGACGAGAGCACAAGGCGGTAGCTCGCTGGGCTATCTTCTTAGGCAGAAGAAAGTTTATGGGCTAGCCTTGGGATGGGGAGCTTACAACTACACGTTTTTTCTCCTGCTCACGTGGCTGCCCAGCTACCTTTCCGTTTCGCTGCATGTGGATCTCTTTCACTCGATCTTCTATACCAGCGTGCCCTGGTTATTCGCGACTGCCACCGATCTTCTGATTGGAGGATGGCTGGTGGACACTCTCATTCAGCGAGGTCATGACGCGAACCGGGTCCGACAAAGTGTTCTGGTGGCGGGCATGGCTTTCGGTCTGGCGATTTTCGGCGCCGCGCGAACGCACACGCCTACGGCTGCGCTAATTTGGATCAGTCTTGCCTTGGGAGGTTTGGCGGCCGCTGCGCCCGTTGCATGGACCGTTCCTTCTCTTATCGCGCCGCGGGAGAGCGTCGGCACACTTGCCGGCGCGGTGAATCTTTGTGGACAGATTGCGGCGATCTCTGCTCCCATCGTGACCGGTTATATCGTCGCGGCATCCCACTCGTTTGCGGCAGCCTTCGTGACTGCGACTGTGATTCTGCTGATGGGCATTGTGGGCTATGTTTTGTTGCTGGGACGCATCGAGCCAATTCCGGAACCATGACGGGATGCCGCCTGCCCGGTCGCGTGCTTGGTCGATGAATTCGCGGGGAATGGTGTAGGTTAGAGGTATGCCGCCGAAATCTCATGCGCGTCCGCTGCGATGGTACGCAATTCCGGTGCGTGTTCTGCTGGTGACGTTTATCGGCACTTTGATTTTGTTCGCGGTGAGTCTATTTCTGGGAATCATTGGGGTCGGAGCGGTCTCGACTTTGCGCCACGTGCATCCTGATATGACGATCGCTTATCGTCATATCGCTCTACCCACTGCTGTGATGGCGGGCGGCATTATTTTTGTGCTTGCATTGGTTATGGAAATCCGCCACTACCGCCAGGCGAAAACTCTGGCGGATATCGAGAGGGTCAGCTAAATATGCTCGCCAATTCGCCCCCGCGCATTGCTATCCCCTTGCCCCATTCCAGCGATCCTGAATATGCGGACCGCTCGATCCCCCAATACGAAGATGCCGTTAGACTCGCTGGAGGCGAACCGGTTCGCATCCCACTCGACCGGACGCCGGGCGAAGTAATGAAAATCGTCGAGCGCTGCGACGGAGTTTTGTTACCCGGCAGCAAGGCCGATGTCGATCCCGCGAAATTTGGCGCACCGCGATCCCCGCATACCGCCGCCGCCGATCCGCGTCGTGACACGGTCGACGAACTTCTGCTGCAAGATGCCTACAACATGCGCAAACCAATCCTCGGCATCTGCTACGGCTTACAAAGTTTGAATGTTTATCGCACGGGATCGCTCATCCAACACATTCCGGATTTTCTTCCCGAGGATCTGCGCACGCGAGTCGATCACGAAGCCGGGAAGAATGTCGCGGTGGCGCATGAGGTCAGGATCAAGAGCGATTCCAAGCTGGCGGAAATTGTCAGCGGAAGGGAACTGAAAGGGCACGGCAGTACGAAAGAATTGAAAGGACACGGCTTCAGCCGTGGCGAAAATCCTGCAAAAATATTG
>JBAVUV010000774.1:0-1654 GCA_049696955.1 Candidatus Sulfotelmatobacter sp.
TTCTCTGGCTGCCTGGTCCCCGAGTGCCGAATGCAGATGATCAGGCGATTGGCCAAACCTACCTGGAGCTCTACTCCCGCTACCACGATCCGGCCATGATGGCGCCGATACGGGAGCGCATGGATGCAGTCATGGCATTGCCGGATAACCCGGAGAAGCCACTTTGGTGGTGGTGCGACGCGCTCTTCATGGCCCCTCCGGTGCTCGCGAAACTGAGCCGGGCGACCGGCGAGCGCAAATACCTGGACTTCATGGACCACGAATGGTGGATCACGTCCAGCTTGCTCTACAGCCCGTCAAATCACCTCTTCTTCCGGGATAAGTCATTCCTGGACAAACACGAGGCAAATGGCAGCAGCATTTTCTGGTCACGCGGCAATGGATGGGTGTTTGCCGCCCTGGCGCGAGTGCTGGCAGTGATGCCGCCGGACTATCCTTCACGGCCCAAGTACATCGCGCAGTTTAAAGAGATGGCCGAGGAACTTGCGTCCCTTCAGGGGGCGGATGGGCTTTGGAGGCCGGGGCTGTTGGATGCGGCTGCCTACCCGCTGCCGGAAAACTCCGGCTCTGCTTTTAATACTTATGGGTTTGCTTACGGAATCAACTCCGGCATTTTGAATCGCGCGAAATACCAGCCAGTGGTGCAGAAAGCCTGGCAAGGGTTGCTGTCTCACATTTATGAGGATGGCAGGCTGGGCTGTATCCAGCCGATTGGCGCCGCTCCGGGAGATTTCACTGCGGCCTCGAGCTATGTTTTCGGCACCGGCGCTTTCCTGCTCGCGGGCTCAGAGGTTTATCGCCTGGCGCACTGAGCGGTGTGAATATTTGTTTGAGGGCAAAGCTCACCTCGCATATCATCATGCCGTCCCTCGCGGGGGGCCAGGAGAATGCAATCGTGTCTCGATTAGGCCTTTTTTTGAGAAAAAGGCGAGTATGGAGCATCCTCACCGGACACATATATGGTGGAAGCGCTGCGGCCCGGAGCGTAGTTATGCTCGCCATGGCGCTCTTTACCTTGCCACTGAGCGCGCAAAAAGATCCGAACTCGCTTGAGGGCTATTTCACCGGCAAAGAAGTGGTGCTGAAGATTGACATGCCGGGTACCCAGCAGGGCGTGGACCTGCGCTACAACAAAGACGTTCCCATGAACTGGAAGGAGTACTCCAATCGTCTCAAGGGCAATGGCGTGGCAATCCCCAAAGGCGCCACAGCAAGGGTGACCGGGGTCGTGGTGAAGGACGACCGCATTGAGTTTCAGCTGGACGGCGGCGGCTTCGGCACCTTTCTCGATGACACCAACACGAACGTCACCGCCAAGTCAGTCGAGAAGAGCGACTACGAGAAACAACTGGAAAAACAAATCGCCAACACCACCGACGAAGACAAAAAACGAAGTCTGCAGCGGGATCTCGATCGCGAGCGAGCGCGCAGGGAGCGTCAGGATGCCAACAATCGAGCCGCCGCCCAGGTAGCCAGCCAGATCAAGGCGCAACAGGTTGCGGACAATCGCCTCCGCGGCGGCTCGCGATTCAACCTGCGCTGGTCGGGCTCGATACCGGCGGACCAAAGAACTCCCCGGGCGGTGATGAAGTTGCTCGCCGATTACGTGAGTTTTGACGGTCCGCAGACAGCGGCAGCGGCGCCCGCTGTGCAG
>JBAVUV010000775.1:0-6684 GCA_049696955.1 Candidatus Sulfotelmatobacter sp.
GCTGAGAGACCCCAGAAGATCAGGCCGGCGGCGGTTAGGTCTACTTGCGCTAAGGAACTCTGCGCGAAGAATACGGGATAGACGGCCGTGCACAGAGTGGCTGCGATCGCAACTCGCGAGTTGGCGGCGACCTCGGCCAGTCGAAATACTCCCAGTAGCGCGAAAGCGGCGAGGACCAGCATGGCCGTCCGGGTGACCACGGGAGTGTAGCCCAGTACTTTCCACCATAGCGCCAGCCAGGCCATCACCAGCGGCGGATGCGCATTCGAAAGTGTGGAATGTGGAATGAGACTTCCGGTGAGCAAGATGTCGCGTGCGGCAGGAACGTAGTACCCCGCCTCGTCCCAGAAGTAAGGCAGCCCCAACAACGGCAGATGCAGCAGAAAAACAAACACAAAGAGGATCGCAAATACCAGGGCTGGGTACCTGCGTGACCAGTGCGTGCGAAGGCCTTGGCCAGCCTCGGAAACCCTCAGCAAGGAGCCTCCTGCGCATCCGGCGCGAGTGAACGTTTTCTTAGTGAACCTGCCCTCCACTAGCCATGCGCGGGTCGAGTTTTATTTCGCCGAAAGCGGTTTCGTAGCCGCTGACATTCTGCTGGAGCAGTCCGAGCAGGGCCTTGGCTTGTTGCGGGCTCAGGTAGATACCTTGAAAATTGCGGACCTCGACTTGAGTTTCACTCTGCTGTTGAACGGTGCCAAAGACGAGAAAAAAGTCCCAGACATTCACTCTCATTTGCACGCTGTTGGCATAGGATTCCCGGTAATCGGGGGCATTGGTCAGCTTGACATTCGGTTGTGGCGGAGCGCTCATAGGCAAGCAGTGTAATGACTTTGCCTCCCGAAAGGGAAGACGCTTAGTCCGAAATTAGAAGCTCGGACGTTTTCGATTTGGCCTGACAAAAAATGTCATTGCGGCTGCTAGTTTCTGGCGAATGGGCTGTTGGCCGAATGTCGCGAAAGGTCATGGCCATAAGCTACTTTGCTGAAATCAAAGGGGTTGTAGGATGTACTTACCAGCTTCGTGTGGCGTTCAAAGTGCGGGAGTTGGTGACGTTCCGAAATTGAAAAGTGCGCGAGTCCTCTATGACCCATAAGCCTGAAGACGCGGCCATCGAAGAAGAAATTATTCTCCCGGAGAACCTGCTGCCCCTGGGTTCGATCCTTGGGGAAGGCGTTACGCCCCTGGATGTCAGCATGGTGTTGGCGAAAGTGTTTCGCGTGCAGTACGCGGAAGTCGCGCTGTTGCGGCTGGATGGCGGTCTGCTGAAGTTTATTTTCCCGGAGCATCTGCGTACTACCGGTGCGATTCCGATTTCGAGCAAGGCGGTGGCGGCGCATACCGCTCTCAGCAAAAAAGCTGAGATCTTCAACAATTTTGCCCGGGTTAAGCACGCCAGCATTTTCGAGACAATCAAGCCGGTAGGGGCTGAAACAGAAGAGCCGGCCGCTCCCGCTCCCATTCAAAAGCTGATGTCTGTTCCTATCCTCGATCAGAACACGACTGTGCTCGGTGTTCTGCAGATTTCGCGGAAGGGTCTGGATCCGAAGTTTACCCAGGACTTCAGCCGTGAAGATCTGCACGATCTCGAACTTGCCGCTGGACTACTGGCGGCTTCGCCGGTGATGCAATCCAACTAAGGCTGCCCAATCTAACAAAGCTAGCCGGATGATTGTGGCGGATATCCCGTCTCGTTTGTTCCGGCCCACCAAAGGCCAAACTCTCGAGAGCAGGCGTTAGCGCTCAAAACGCTTCAATGAGCAAGACTGGGATTCATTGACACCCACGGGCCATGCGTCTCAAGCCGCATCCTCGCGTTCGGAGAACACTCTTTCCACGGAAGTATGCTCTGTTTCCAGCCACAGCACCACGCGTCTGCAAATTTGGAGAAGCACGCCAGATTCCTTAAGAGCAAAGTACCCGATCACCGCAATTGCGCTGCTCCAGCCGCCGATCATCAATTTCACAAAGGGAGACATAATCCACTCCTAATCCGAGGCATGCGCCTCTGTAACAAGCCTTCTGCTTATAAGATCGTCAAACACAAGGCAAAAGCCGACATCGATACGAAAACTATTTGTGGAGCACGACTGCGCAGACAGAACCGACTAAGTTTGCCGGCGCAACCCACAGGCCCCTGTTTGCCTGCCATATGGTGCGAGATCGCATGACAACGTTTCATCAACGGGAGGTCCTTTCACAGACGGCCTGCACCTCGGCTCACTTAAGCAGAGGGGGGTAGATCGATCCCCTCAACTGGGTGCGATCATGTTCGCGGTTCCCGGAAATGTCCATGGAGCCAATCTGAAGCAATCTGAATTGATCTGAAAAATGCCTTTGGGTGATGGGAAACGGGAACGGCTCAGAGCCCGGGCAAGATTGGGATGGCATTGGATGGCGGGGACGCTGGCGGCAGCAACAAATCGCGCCGGGGGCGAGAGAACTTTCAATCACAGGACCAGGGCCGTGTGTCTGACGGCGAGAATGTCCCAGCATGGTTCGCAGTCGATTCTTAGCGCGAGCTTCGGCGGCTAGGAGTCGATCCGCTCCTTTGGGTGGTCTTTCCGATCGTCCGGTTCCAAGCCGGCTGCCCGCAATGACAGCTCGTCCCAATTCTTCGGCAGAAAACTTGTTTCCGCGCCGGGCAGCGATTCCCCATGGGACGGAATTACGAAGCGGTATCCCCTGCCTAACGCCGTCTGCAAATATTTCGGCTGTGCCACCACAACCCCTATAGACCGTATCTAGTACAAGTGAAAATCCACTTGGACGCCGAGTTCCACAGCGACTGGCTGGCCGTCTTTTTCAGCGGGACTGAACCGCCACTTCGTTACAGCTTCCACCGCCTTGTGTTCGAGGCCTAAGCCAAGGGGTTTCGAGACGCGAATGTTTCGAACCTGACCGGTTTTGTCCACGACGATCAACAAATCGATGGCGCCTTGGTACCCTAACTGGCGTGCCTCGGTCGACAAGTCGGGGTCCGGACCCGATAAACGCCGCGGCGGAGTGACGCCCCTCCCGATATGGACAACTTGCAAGTCCGAGTCTTGCGCTTCGCTGTCGCCGCCTTGCACAGATTCGGCATGCTCGTCGGACTTGGGGACGACTCCAGGAATCGCAGCGAACTCCGGCGGAAAGCTACAGGCGATGTATTGTTTCGTGCCTTTGCCAGTGGAGGCCGCGAGAACACAAGGCTTCCAGTAGTCCGGCACGAGGTCCGCAAAGCGATCCTGAGCGGTCAGAAAAATCCTGGAAAGCGCGGCATCCGCCTTCTCGGCGGTGATCCCACTCGGATCGAACTCGACTTCGATGTGGAGCCCACTTGCTTTCTTGGCTTTCTCCTTCTTCTTGCCGCCGGCCTGCTGAAACCCGAAGGTCTGGCCCCTGTTCACAAAAGAGAGACGATCAGCCTGAATGGTCAATCGCTCGCCTGACAAACTGAGCGATGTCACACGCACAAATCCATCGACGGTCCAATCCCCCGGAACGGCTGAACCTGTGGGCATTCCAGCGGAATCGTATCTTAGTCGTTCCCCCCTATAAAAGTTGCGGAGGACAAGAGTCTTGTCATCGTATTTTTCCCGCAGATGTTGGTCTAGTTCGTCGGTGGCATTCAGCCGGAACGGAAGGACTGCGAAGGCAATGCCAAGAACCAAAGAGGTGTAAGGAAGCAACATGGGTGATATGTTCCAACGCATGGGCATTCATTGTAGATCAACAGCGCAGGAAAGCTCAGAGGTCAGTTACCGTAACCGGGGGCGATAGCGCCCGTTGACTTGAATTCCTGAGCGGATCTGGGTTTGGGTAGCCCGTTTAGACGTTTGAGGGGTTCGGCGGGAACATGATCCCCCAGAAGGTTTCGGCCCGTTCGTCGTGCTCGATGAACTCGATTGCGTAGGTAAGAACGCCCTCTGAGGCCGCTAACTGCGCAACCACGCGCGCCGAGAGCTTGGCGCCTTGCTTGTTATTTACGGAGACGACCGAGCCCACCAGAAGCTCACGAGTGAGTTGGACTGCAGCGCCGTGCTTATTCAATTTCGTCGCTCTGGCCGGGGTCGTAAACGAACATTTCTGCCGATCTTCGCCGGATAATCCTACAGAAGCGTGGAGCGCCATCCGATTGCTTCGGCGTTTTGCGATCTGGCTGCGACTGATGGTTGCGTTAGCAACCTGCGATTTCGTGCGGGGAGGTGCAGGTTTCAGATTCATTGTGATCGGGACATTAGAAGGTGGTCGTGGTCGCTGCAATGTGCCGTTCGTCACCTCCTGAGGTTACCCCGCAGAACTCCTTGATTCTTCAAACTTAAAGACGCCTTCCTTCACGCCACGAAATAGGACATGTACCGGAACCGGGTCCCGCACGCCTCGCGAACGCCCGTTGCGACCAGTAGAGATGGGGCGAGGGCCGAGGGAGATGGAGCATTTTGCCTTCGCTTGCACTATCCCCCTTTTCGCCTTGACGGCCGCTCTCTTGCCCTGTAATATAGGCGAAGAAAAGGCGAATACATGAGCTCCTCTCCGCTGTTCCCAATTCTGCAGAAGCCGTCGCTGGTGGGGATTGCCCGGCTGGCGGCTGAGGGAGAAACGCTGCGCGAAGGACACAACGTTGAATATTTCACGCTGCCTGCGCGTTCGTTGCTGAACCGCTGCACCGGCGTCCGCATGCCTTTTACCTGGACGATTAATCCTTATCGCGGGTGCGAGTTTGCCTGCAAATACTGCTATGCACGCTACACGCACGAATTTATGGAGATGCGCGATGGCGCAGAGTTTGAGCAGAAAATCTACGTGAAGCAACATGCTGCGGAGCTGCTGCGGCAGGAGTTGCGCCGGGTGAAGCCGGGGGAAAGCATCGCACTGGGTACGGCAACCGATCCTTATCAACCGGCGGAACGGCGCTATGAGATTACTCGGCGGATTCTCGAGGAGTTCGCCCGGCACCGCGGATTCGAACTGGGGATCGTTACCAAATCCAATCTGATCGTCCGCGATCTGGATCTTTTGCGCGAGGTGGCGCGGAATAATGTGTTGTCAATCCACATCACGATCACGACGCTGAATGTGGAACTGGCGCGGATTCTGGAGCCGCGTGCGCCACGTCCGGATCTGCGGATGGCGGCGGTGCGCGAAATCAGCGAGGCGGGAATTAACGTGGGCGTGAGTTGCTCGCCCGTGCTGCCGGGGATTACAGATTCGCCTGCAGATCTGGAAGCACTGGTTCGAGAGGCCGCGGCTGCGGGTGCCCGGCATATCTTTGCCAATCCGCTGTTCCTGAAGCCGTGTTCGGCAGCGGTTTTTCTGCCTTTTCTCGAACAGCAGTTTCCAAAGTTGGTCGAGAGCTATCGACAGCGTTATCAGGATCGGGCGTTCCTGCCGGCCTCGTACAGCAAGCGGATTTCGCAGTTGGTTTTCCGCTTGCGACAGAAATATGGGATCAAACGCGCCGATCCGCGGCAGGCGAAGCCTGAGGACAAATGGGCGGGGCGGGGTTTGGAGGAACAGTTGGCGCTGTTCTAGAGACTTCCGATTTCCGATTTCCAAATGCCGATTAGGTGGGGGCAATTGGAAATCGACAATCGGAAATCGACAATCGGAAATCCAGTCTTACTCCTTCCTCTATAATCACTGAATCCTATGGCGACCGCGCCCCCACCGGCCACCGCTGAGCGCGCTCCTCTGCGAGTGCGCATGCAACAGTTCTGGCGGCGTGTGACCGAAGGGATGGAGTTGACCCAGCTCTGGTCGCAGTTCCGCACCGAAGCCCGCGCCAGCTACCGGCTGTACTCTCGCGACGTTGCGGCCAAAACTCCCGACGACCTGGCCCGCCGCGGCCGCCGCATGCATATCGTCAAGGAATTCTTCTGGGCGGTTCTGGAGAAACTTTCGCCGGCGCGCCGAGTGCTGCTATTGGCCGCGATGATCTTGCTGGTTTTGCCCACTTTTGGCGGCGTCAGCTACCAGGGGAGCGACCACGAAGCGCACGTAGTCGAACTCGATTTTCATTTCTGGGGCGGGCTGCTGATGTTCATCCTGCTGATGCTGGAGATTGCCGACCGCGTGGTGATGAAGCGCGATTTGCAGATTGCCCGCGAGATCCAGACCTGGCTTCTGCCCGGAGCGCCACCGCAGATTCCTGGACTTGCCATTGCCTATGCCACGCGCCCTGCTAACACGGTGGCGGGAGATTACTATGACGTGTTCCCGCGTCCGGGAAAAACCAACGATGAGAATCGTGTGGTCTTTGCCGTGGCCGATGTCGCCGGGAAAAGTATTCCCGCAGCCATGCTCATGGCTACGTTCCAGGCGAGCCTGAAGACACTTTCCACCGCACAGGTCGCACTGCCTGAGCTGGTTGGCAACATGAACAAGTATGCGTGCTCCAACAGCCAGGGCGGCCTGCGCTTTACCACGGCGTTTCTTTCCGAATACGACGCGACGCGCCGCATCTTCACTTACATCAATGCGGGTCATAATAATCCCATCCTGCGCCGCAGCACGGGATTGATTGAGCGGCTCGATGTCGGAGGATTGCCGCTGGGCATTCAGGCAGAGGCAAAATATGAATCAGCGAGCGTGGCTCTGGCGCCGGGCGACTGGCTGATCATTTTCACCGACGGATTGGTCGAAGCCGAAAATGCAAATCAGGATGAATACGGCGAGACCCGGCTGCTAAACGCAATCGCG
>JBAVUV010000776.1:0-2989 GCA_049696955.1 Candidatus Sulfotelmatobacter sp.
GTCTAGGGCCGATATCATGATAATTGGAAGGATGCTAAAGGGTTAAGGAATTTCGCGCCTACCGCGAGATTCCTCTCTGCTATTGGACGGTTGCCGAAAGACCCGTGGGTGGATTCGGAGAAGAACCACTGGCGAATTGGTAAGCCCCGATATCCCATGCCGCCGATCGTGCAACTGCTGGCATAGCGCTGATGGTGTGGGTTGTGGAATCGTAAGACGGATAGGTAATGCTGTTGCATAGTCCCGTCATGCTCGCAGAACAGGAGGATGCCAAATCCACCCCAGCTCCTACAGTCGAACAACTGGCCGAGGTGCAACCTGCGACCGGGGAATACTCCTCGAGTTCAGAGGCGCTATAGCCCTGTTTGTTTGCTGTAGACATGGATTGCAAAAGATTCCCGCCCTGATTATTGCAGGTCGTCCCTGTGCCGTCGCAAATGATCGATCCGTTAATGCAATGGTTATTGGCAAAGTTTGTTGTTGATCGCGGTGAAGATTCTCCGTTTCCCATGCAGGTTCCACCGTTATTGGCAATGATCGTATTATTCTCTACCGTGTAGGTTCCGGTATTTCCGTCGGATGGATGGCCGCCGATATTGAACACATTCCCCGAAACAGCGCTCGCATCAATGATGTTGTTGTAGGCAAAGCTGGTACAACCCGCGCAACCACCGCTATTGCCGACCAACCAGAAATTCACGCCTCCCGAGCATTGCATGCCGCGGGTAATATTGTTGTAAACGTATAAGGTCTTACCCGACTGCGGGCCAAACGTGAAGATCCCGTTGCAGTGATCGCCGTCGGCGGATGTGACCGCGTTCTGCACAATGTTGTTGTTCACGTTGTCGACAGATCCCAGGATACCGGAGACCATATAGTTGAAATAGTTGAACTGAATCGTCCCAGCGCAGGAGCCGAATACGCCGTTCATCGTGTTTTGCGTGCTATCGGAGCCGTCCATGACGTTGTGGTCGAACATCGACCCTGTTCCGCACATCGCGACGAATCCCACGTTGTTGGAACTCCCCGCGTGACTCCATCCATGGAAGTAATTTTCCGTAGCGCGAACGTTTGAGCCGCCGACTTCCTGAAAACCATTCTGCTGGTTCGTCATCCCCTTGATTTCGATGTTGTCGGCAATTACCCAAGTCGCATTTGCAAAATTAAAGATATCGCCGTTAGAGGAAGTTGCGTTGAAGATTGGCCGGCACCAGGATCCTCCGCAACTCGAGTTGTACCAACCTTGATCAACTCCAATGTAAATTGGATGGCTGCTCGTGCCATTCCAAAGCCAGGTTATGTTGAGGTCGCTCGATGTCCACGTGTCTCCGCCTCGCAGGATAAGTCCGGTACCCGGCGCTGGCGAAGTCGATGCACATGTATTTGTGCAGCTCGGCATTCCCGGCATATGCGCCCAGGGAGAAGCTTCCGTCGTCCCGGAATTCGAATCGGATCCAGTTGCTTTCGAAATGTAATAGCACCCGGTGATCGATCCGCTGATAGTTCCGGTAACGCCTACGTTGGCAATGCTGATCTGGTTGCCTTGGGGATCTATAGTCTGATTCCCCGTCGGACAGGCCCCGCCGGCGGAGGCGGCCAACGCCAACTTCGGGGCGAACAGTAAACTAAGAGTAATCACAAGAAAAAGAACAATTCCTTTGACTGCTGAATGAACTCCAATCCGCGTTCTGACTTTCGATGAGACCGCGTTCGACGACACCATTTTTGATTCTCCGATTCGGGTTGCAAAGTTTTTGCAGCCTTCTCGAGACCGAGGGGGAGGCTACTGGTTTCAGTGTAGCCAGCGGTAACGGAGAACGAATAGGTGCCGAAAGGACCAGTACCGCCGCTGTTCAAAAGTACAGTCGACGCGTCAGTGGGCCCAATTCTTAGCAAGTCATTAGCCTCTGGGATTTCGGGGATGATGAGCTCATACGCGCCCGATTCTAGCGAGCGCGCAAATTGCGGAATTGACGCTGTTGGTACGGGCGCTCCTAATTAACCACCGCTGCAAGTCCTGTCGGAGGACTTGGCGGGGGAGTTCCGTTAGATATTGAGAACGAAGAAATCAATCCCTGCCAACTGTCGGTGTTATGGATGTCCGTCATGTTGTTGGCGGTTGCGCCGGAAGGTGCGCTGAGGAGGTAAGCCGCCGCATTGATCGTGTTTACGAATTCGCAGGTTTCGCTCTCGCCGGGTCCGGTGTAAAGTGGGCAACTCCACGGCGAGTTTACGCTGTCGACGTGCTCACTCGTCCAAGTGAAGTTAAACAGCAAGTCTCCAGTACTTGGCGTAATCGAGGGGGCATTGATTGCACCTTGACTGGTATCAGTCGAGCTTCCCGGGTACGCTCCAAGCGGAGAGTCT
Organism: Candidatus Sulfotelmatobacter sp.; assembly: GCA_049696955.1. Taxonomy (GTDB): domain Bacteria; phylum Acidobacteriota; class Terriglobia; order Terriglobales; family Acidobacteriaceae; genus Sulfotelmatobacter. Next base: position 2,368 of record JBAVUV010000776.1, read on the forward strand.
ACGTTGTGAATAAACTTGCATCCTGCACTGGGAGAGAAGTCGATATATGAAGTCTGCACGTCGGTATGCGACCCGCTGACTGTCAGCGTCAGCGTTTGTGATCCGGACGAAGCTGCCGAGAGCACGTAAAAGATAGCGCCTTGGCCGTTACCGGGGCTGCCAGAAATCCCAGGGCCAGAAACGCTCGTTTTTGTAGCCGTCTGCCCTCCGAGAGTCACGCTGGCAAAAGTGCAACTGGTGTAGCAATATGCAGTGATCGCCACTAAATCTCCGACCGCATCCACATTAGCGCTGACGGTAGCGGTATCCTCTGAACCATTGTCAGCACTATAATCCGCATTTTTTTCCGTGGCTGTACAAGCAGTAGTCGCCGCATTTCCGAATCCAACGAAAGCAAACACAACAAGAAGAATAGCAATGCCACGAACACACCCTCTATCTTTAGACCACACCATGATCGATTCTCCCGTTCGGCAAAGCGCGCCGACACAAAATCTGCGGCCCGCGGCTGAAAGTCGATCAGGGGGAGGCCACGGAATTATCGTAAAGTACGCATGGAGGAGCGGGTAGTCTCGAAAGTGCAGTGCCTATACTGTTCCTTATCTGTGAGGTCCCTCAGACG
>JBAVUV010000777.1:0-2060 GCA_049696955.1 Candidatus Sulfotelmatobacter sp.
AGCTCGTCCAAGAGCTGAACCGCGTACTGTCTGCCGGGGATGGGCGCCTACGCGAAAACGACAGTCATCGAAAGGACGAATAATTTCGTGGGCCTACGCACGTGAGTGTCATTTGCCTTGACGCAAAGGACAACCTCGGACGAGTTATATCCATCGGGGAACTGCTAGGAATTTTCTCCGTATGTTCTACCTTTTTATTCCTACGCATTTCCATGGAAGTGATGGCCTCGCCTACAGCCTTTCCAAGGAACGGCAGTCAGTTGCTTGCATCCAACAATTATGGGAACGGATGCCTTATTGGAAGGAAACATCATCGCTAAACGGGCCGCAAAAACGGGCAAGGTGGCCGCTTTGCATCCCGGCGCACGCACCGATGCGACCGGAAAAGCGGTGTGTAATCTAATTCTGTTGTCACTCCCCGATAAGGAGTACAACTTGCTTCGCCCCCACCTGGAGGCCACGAACCTTCCGCAGCACAAGATTCTGCAGGAGCCCGGCGAAAAAATCGAATTCGCTTATTTCCTGAACGACGGTATGGCATCTCTTGTGGCTCTGAGTCACGACGGGAGAAGTGTGGAAGTCGGTATCGTCGGAAAGGAAGGTATGGTGGGGATGTCGCTTACGCAGGGACTTCACCGCGAGATCTTCCGCGCCATTATGCAAATGTCGGGAAGTGGAATGCGCATCCGCTCGGAGGTATTTCAGGATATTCTGCTTTCCGCTCCTGCACTACGTTCGCAACTGGGCCGTTTCGCCCTTATGCACGGCATGCAGGTTGCTCAGCTTGCCGCCTGCAACCGTCTGCACGGAATTGACCAGCGCCTGGCTCGCTGGCTGCTGATGTGCCAGGACCGCTTCGATTCTCAGTCGCTCCCGTTGACTCATGACTTTCTCGCGCAAATGCTCGGCACCGGACGTCCGAGCGTAAGTCTGGCTGCCGGAATGCTGGAAGATGCCGGACTGATCGAAAACCTTCGCGGCACAGTGAAAATCTTAAATCGCAAAAGCCTGGAAGCCGTTGCCTGCGAATGCTACGGCGTGATCCAGCACTTTAACGGAGACCTGGGCCTGAAATAACCAGCAATCGCCCCGTTTTCCTTCATTACTACCATCTGCACCCCTACGCCCTCAGTGTTTAAGTTTAGAACTCGCCGCCGACTGCCTTGTGCCGCTGACTGCGTTACACTATCTCGCCGCCTATGCCGCCGCCCGTTGTCCTCAATGTCGAGAAACTCCTCACGGAACTCGAAGCCGCCAAGAATCTGTTCCACTCAGGCAACGCTTCCCGCATCAGCAAGCTTCTCGCTAAGCTCTCAAAACTCCAGTTCACCGAACCTCGCCAACTCATTCGCTTCCACGAGAGTCTGCTCTTCCTCCGCGCCTTTCCTCACTCACGCTCGCTCAATTCTCGGGTCGAGAATCTGCTCACCACTCTTCACCGGCGCGTGGAAAAGCTTCATGCCGGGCGCTGCGATGTTTCCATCCTCGATGATTTCGACACTTCCGGGATTGCCGGCACCACCATGGAGGACACGCTTTCTTTCGACGTCGTCCAATGGCTTGTGCGTCGCTTTCCACACAATGTAGAAATTGCCTGGAACGATTACTGGGATGACTACCAGGCCGAGCGCGCCCGCGGATCGATCTGGCCCCGCTTCATTCCTCTGCTCGAAGAAGACGGCGATGTGGAAGCCAATATTCCGTGGCGCGGTTGGCTCGATGCCGCCCGAGGCCGGGAGAATCCGCTTCGGTGGCTGGTCCAGCGCTTCGAACAACTCCGGCTGTCCGCGCGCCAGCGCGCCGAACTCTACGACTCGCTTCATCTGCCCATTCGCTGGCGACTCGAAAACTTGAAACTATCGCGCACCAGCAACTGGATTCGTCCCCGCCGATTCTATTTCCACGATGCCCCGCTCATTCAGCGCAGTGAAGTTTCGCTCGCACGCGAACTCGCGCAGCCCGCACCCAAGTTCGAAAAGCTCTCCCCGGCCGCGAGAGAATCCGTGATGAACGCGATCCGCGAAGTCATGGTCGTACGCTACCGCGAGCTCTATGGCACA
>JBAVUV010000778.1:0-3061 GCA_049696955.1 Candidatus Sulfotelmatobacter sp.
GAAATTAAAAGAACTCATGCACCGCGAAGTGCTCGATGCCATGGATCACCGCTTCCTCAATAAAGAAGTCCCGGAATTTCTCCATCGCATCCCCACCACGGAAAACATAGCGATTGCGATCTGGAAGCGCCTCGCCACCAAACTCGAAAGCGCCAAACTGCACCGCGTACGCGTCTACGAAACGCCGGATCTATTCGTCGATTTCTACGGAGAGGAGTGAAAAGCATTGTTGATTTTATGATTTTTGATTGCTGATTAAAACCACGTGATCTATGCAGACCATTGGAACCATAGGTTTTGAATCAGCAATCAAAAATCAACAATCAACAATTTCTTCATGAAAGCTCACCTCTCACGCCGTTACATGTTCTCCGCCTCGCACCGCCTGCACAGCGAAGCGATGTCGGAAACAGAGAACCAACAAACCTACGGCAAGTGCAACAATCCCTACGGCCACGGTCACAACTACACGATCGAAGTCACCGTCAGCGGCCCAGTCTCCGAGCAAACCGGCATGGTCTGCAACCTCACCGATCTCGACGGTTTCATGGAAAGGGAAGTGCTCGCCCGCTTCGATCACGAAAACTTGAATACGCTCCCGGAATTCGCCGAAGAAGTCCCGACCACTGAAAATCTGTGCATTCAGATCTACGAAATAGTGCACCGCGGCTTCACTCATGCGCATCTGGAAAGAGTGCGACTGGAGGAGACTATGATGAATTCGTTCGAGTACGCGGGCGAACCCGCATTGTCATCCTGAGGCGCGTTCTGTGCGCCGAAGTGCTTGCCCTGAGCTTGCCGAAGGGACCTATGTAACTTGCCGTTCGCGAGCAGATATTCGCAGGAGAGACAAGAAAGATAAGACCGATCGATTCGGCTAAATATGAAACCAGCCTCGACTGAACAGACCAAAAATCCGACCACCCTGACCAGCGCCACTTTCGAAGACCTCGTCCAGGAAATGCTCGTCCGCCTCGGCGAAGACCCGAACCGCGAAGGTCTTCAGGAAACGCCCGAGCGCGTCCACAAATCCATGCAGTTCCTCACCCGCGGCTACACCGAAGATGCCGAGGCTTTGCTCAAAGGCGCGCTCTTCTCCGTCAGCTACGACGAAATGGTAATCGTCAAGGACGTAGAAATGTTCAGCCTCTGCGAGCACCACCTGCTCCCGTTCTTCGGCAAAGTCCACGTCGCCTACATCCCGAACGGAAAAGTCATCGGCCTCAGCAAAGTTCCGCGCCTCATCGAACTCTTCTCCCGCCGCCTGCAGATCCAGGAGCGCCTCACCACCCAGATCGCCGAAACCATTCAAAAAGTAATCGAACCGCAAGGCGTTGGCGTCGTCATCGAGGCTCGCCACCTCTGCATGATGATGCGTGGAGTCGAAAAACAACACTCCGCCGCCGTCACCTCCTCGATGCTGGGCTGCTTCCGCAATGAGCAGGAAACCCGCCAGGAATTCCTCTCCCTGATCCGCCAGCGCCCCAACGGAATTTAATCGCTTTGTCATCCTGAGGTCCGCGTACTTTGCGGGCCGAAGGATCTATGCAACCCGCGTGTGGGACGGACACTCCTGTCCGTCGCTCTTGACTCTGATTCTCTTAACTTTTCGGATCACTCACTGATAAGCATACGGATATCGCCGCTCCCGCTCGCCAAACACCTTCACCAGCAGCGCCCCTGAAACAAATCCCCCCACATGTGCCCAGAACGCCACCCCGCCCACGTTGTGCCCCTGCACCGCCAGCGCCGTTGCTGTTCCGCTGAGAAAATTCAACACAAACCAATATCCCAGGATGATCCACGCCGGCACCCACACCACAAAAACAAAGAACCACGTCAGCACTCGCGCCCGCGGATACAAAACAAAATAAGCTCCCAGCACTCCCGCAATCGCCCCACTTGCTCCCACCGAAGGCACTGTCGAGTGCAAATTGATCGCGACCTGAGTCATCATCGCAATCAATCCAGTCAACAGATAAAACACCAGATACTTGAAGTGTCCCAGCCAGTCCTCCACATTGTCGCCAAAAATATAGAGAAACCACATGTTGCCAATCAGGTGCATCCACGACGCATGCAGAAACATCGACGTGAAGAAGGGAAGCACGACCACCGGCAGCGGATACCTCGACGACCCCGCCAGAAACGCCGCCAGATGATAAGGCACCACCCCAAACTGATGGATCACCAGATTCAAGCTTCGCGGATCCAGCGCCGACTCCATCAAAAAAATCACAAGATTCAGCCCAATCAAAAACCACGTCACCCACGGAGTGCTGTATCGAGCCTGATCGTCGCGAATCGGCAGCATAAGGAATCTGTTAACTTAGAATTGGTTCGAAATGGCGCAGCTTCAGCATTACTCAATCACCAAATTTCTAAATCATCCAATCCTCTCATGAATGGCGTCATCATAATCGACAAGCCCGCCGGATGGACCTCTCACGACGTGGTCAATCGCATGCGCCGCATTCTAAAGCAGCGCTCCGTCGGCCATCTCGGTACGCTCGATCCTCTCGCCACCGGCGTGCTCCCCCTCGTCACCGGATCGCTCACCCGCCTCGCCCAGTTCTACATCGCCTCGGAAAAAACCTACGAAGGCGTCATCCGCTTCGGCTTCGCCACCAACACCTACGACGCCGACGGCGAACCTTTAAATGAATGGTCTAGCGAGGAAAATCATGTCGGGACAGCCGCCCTCGGCTGTCCAGCCGCCATCCCGGACCTTATCTTAGGCACTCTGCAAAAACTAGCTGCTGAATTCCAGGGCCAAATCCAGCAAACCCCTCCACCATTCTCCGCCAAAAAGATCCACGGCATCCCCGCCTACAAACTCGCCCGCAAACAAAAAGAAGTCACTCTCGACCCCGTTCAAGTCGAGATAAAAGAATTCGCCATCACCGCTGTCGAGAATGACCGCGCTCACTTCCGCGCCCGCGTCTCCTCTGGAACTTACATGCGCTCCATCGCTCACGAAATGGGCCAGCGCCTCGGCTGCGGAGCCCACCTTGAATCCCTTCGCCGCACCTGCGTCGCCGAATTCGACATCACCCAAGCC
>JBAVUV010000779.1:0-1972 GCA_049696955.1 Candidatus Sulfotelmatobacter sp.
CCGTATCCGCGGCGCGGCTCGTGGAGAACGCGGGCTCCCATTCTTGAAGCGATCGCAGGAGTTCCATCAGTTGAGTTGCTGTCTACAACCAGGACCTCGGTGACAATATCCGCCGGAAGATCAGCCAAAACGCGGCCGATGGATTGCGCTTCGTTGTGCGTAGGAATGACGACCGACACTCGCAAGTGATCAGGGCTCAAGTCAGCACGCTCGAATCACAACCCGGCTCACAACCCGACTCACAACCATGGAGAGGATGGCCACCGCCGCGCCAGCAAAGCGTCGACGCCCCACGCTCGACCGGCGCGCCCCACCACGAGCGCTAGCGATGCCATCACTGGAACCAGCAACTCCCAGATCCACGACGTGCCCCATTCGGATATCCAAAGGCTGCCCAGATAAAGAAAGGCTATAAGGGCGACCGGGCGCGTCAGCAAACCGATGACCAGTAGGATCCCCAGAGAAATTTCGGTCACCGCCTGCAGGGGAGCCGCCATCGCCGCGTGACTCGCCGCCAAGGCCATAACTGCCTTCCACGCCGCCGGCGAGTGACTCGCCTTTATGTAGTAGTTGATCAGGTCCGCGTAGCCCTTTGGAGTGTACAGACCCTTTCCCAGATTTTCGAAGAAGACCCACACCAACATTGCGCCGATCGTGACGCGAACGATTGCCAGTCCGTTTGCCGCGGGCATTTGGCGGGTCAAATTTTGCGTTGGGCTTGCGCTAATCATCGTCGAGGACCTCGTACCGAATAGATACCGTGCCAGTTTGCGACGGGAAGAGAGAGAGTTGACATCTTAAGCGGTTTCTTCTGTTCTTGCTAGTGGATGCGCAAGGATTGGTGCAGGGTTACAGCACTGGATATAGAACCCTATCGCAGTGAACCCGAGCGTCTGAAGCCATGCAGAGAGCGAGTCCGATTGCAATCGTTGTTCTGCATGTACCGCATATAACCGGCCTCGAAACGCTCGGATAGTTGGATAGTTGGCGTAAAATCCCAATATTACTCACGATTTTGGCGCAGCACTCGGGGAAACAATGAACTGGGGATCTATTGGCAGAGCGCTCAGATGGATCGCGCCGATCTTGGTTTTGTTGGCAGGTCTGTGGGGGCCGGCGCCAGCTCGTGCCCAGGCGGGTTCCGCAGCGCCGTCGACGCAGCGCAAGACCAGCACCCCTTACACGGGCGATCTCTCCATTTTCGAAACGCCCGGACGCGATGAGCGTCTGCAGATCAACCGCGTCATGGATATGCTTGGCGTTGAGCCCGGCAAAAACGTGGCCGACATCGGCGCCGGATCGGGCTGGTTCACGGTGCGCGCCGCTCGCCGCGTCACGAATTCTGGCACGGTTTATGCTGTGGACATCAACCCGGACGCCATTCATTACATTGACCGGCGCGCGAAAAAAGATCAACTCCAGAACATAAAGACGATCCTCAGCAAACCCGACAATTCACAACTCCCAGCCGACAGCGTCGACGCCGTGCTGCTCCTCAAGACCTACCACGAGATAGCGCGTCCGGTTGTGCTACTCAGGAACCTTCGCTCGTCGCTTAAACCGGGCGCCCAGGTTGGCATCATTGACCGCAATGGCAACGGGGAAAATCATGGCGTGAGTAAGGAGGTGGTAGTTCGCGAAGCCGGCCAAGCCGGATACGAACTGCGCGACTCGCAGGATTTCGTGAAAGCCGACGGTATGGACTATTTTCTGATCTTCACTGCGAAGCCGGATTAAAAGCACGTTTCACTCTGGCCAGGAGCTCGGTAGAAGATTTCGAGTGAGTGGTACGCCGGTTAACGGCAGTCACGCCTGCTAGCCAATTTCACTATGCCTTTGTCACGCTCGCTGCCGACCAACTCTTAACAAATTCTCCCAGCCGATCCAGAGCGTCGGGGAATCTCTCGGTCATCACTGCGAACCCAAGGCGAAAATGCGAGGGCGCATCCCAACAATCCCCGGGGGCCAGGAG
>JBAVUV010000780.1:0-7273 GCA_049696955.1 Candidatus Sulfotelmatobacter sp.
GTCCTGGCCATGCTATTCGTGCGCTCGCGTTCGACGGTCTGGCTGGTCTATCCTTTGCTGCTGGCCGAAACCATCATGGCGGCATTCTTCGAGCCGGCCCGCAGTGCGGTGATCCCCAACATCGCTGCGAAGGGAGAAGTGCTCATCGCCAACACGCTGTCTTCCGCTACATGGTCAGTGAATCTGCTGATCGGCGCTTCGGTTGGCGGAGTGGTTGCAGCTTTCTTTGGACGGAACGCAGTATTCATCCTGAACGCTCTTTCGTTCCTGGCCTCAGCTTTGCTTATTGCCGGTATGCGGTTTGCCGAGCCGCACGCAGAGTCCGCTGCTCCACTGCGTCCGCGCGACCTTGTCGACTTTACCCCCGTGCTGGAAGGAATCCGCTACGTGCGGAATCACCGTACGCTGCTGCCCACAGTTTTTGCCAAAGCCGGCGAACTCATGATTGGACCAAGCTGGGTGATCTTCACCGTGATGGGCGCGCACGAATTTGCCGTCCGCTGGCACAATATGAATGCCGCACGCGGGGCGATGCTCGGCATGAGCATCCTGCTCGGGGGACGCGGTCTGGGAGCGCTGGTCGGCCCGCTCATCTCGGCGCGGTGGGCGGGACGCAGTGATCGCCGCTTGCAACTCGGCATTCTCTTTGGTTATCTGGTTGTTGCCCTGGGATACGGGACTCTGGGGATTTGCCGCACCGTGTGGATGGCGAGCGCTTGCGCCATGCTCGCGCATATGGGAGGGTCGACCGTCTGGGTATTCTCCACCACGCTTCTGCAGTTGCACACCGAAGACCGATTCCGCGGCCGCGTCTTTTCTGCCGATCTGGGCTTCTCGATGCTGACCATCGCCGCCGGCGCTTATCTGTGTGGTCGCTTGCTCGATGCAGGAGTGGCGGCTCGCACACTCGCCATCTATACGGGACTCGTCATGTTTATTCCCGCAGGCCTGTGGGCGCTCGCCATGCGCGCGAGAAAGGAAGCCTAAGCGCGGCGACTCGCGCTGCAACAACCGGACGCCGGATTCAAAAGCGGTGTGCCGAAAGGTGAATGCCGAAAGCCGTGTGCCGCCCTACGCTCCCAGAACCCGGTCGATCTTAGCGGCCATGATGAAATCACTCTCAGTCAGTCCGTCGACCTTGTGCGTCCAAAGCGTAATTCCGACTTTGCCCCACGCAAGCAAAATGTCAGGATGGTGCCCCTGTTCTTCCGCCAGTGCTCCCACGCGATTTACGAACTCCAGTGCTTGGGCGAAGTCGGGAAATTTGTACTCGCGTGTGATGTGGTGCTCGTCTACCACGTTCCACTGCGGCACAATCTTGTGCAGGTCTTTGAGATCTTTTCCCTTGAGCGGCGGCGTTCCTCCGCGGCAGGGAACGCATTTCTTGTCGGCGAGTTGTTCGGACATGAAAAGTCTCCAGAAATGATGATATCCGAAAGCACATGTCACCACTTCTCTCAAACAAACGCACCGGAATCAAAACAGGTTGAAACCCCGGAGCATGCCAGCGCATCTTTAAAGGCTCATTCCAGACCAGAACGCCTGGGACAGACAGGTAAATGACAGCACAACCGGCACGAAGCGGTTCCGCCCCGGGCGGAGGCAATCCCTGGCTGGTCGCAATCGCCGTCATGCTGGCGACGTTCATGGAAGTACTCGATACTTCCATCGCCGCAGTAGCCCTGCCCTACATTGCGGGTAGTTTATCGGCCACCAACGACGAAGCCACCTGGGTGCTAACCAGCTACCTGGTGGCGAATGCCATTATCTTGCCGGCAAGTTCCTGGTTTTCACTGCGCTTCGGGCGCAAGAGATTTCTCATCATTTGCATTGTCATCTTCACGATTTCATCGTTTGCCTGCGGGTCGGCGACCAGCCTGGCGATGATCCTGATCGCACGGGCGGTGCAAGGCGCTGGAGGCGGAGCGCTGCAGCCGTTATCGCAATCGATATTGCTGGAGACTTTTCCTCCGCAAAAACGCGGCTTCGCGATGGCGGTGTTCGCCCTGGGCGTAGTGGTCGCGCCGGTTCTGGGGCCGACTCTCGGAGGATGGCTGACCGACACTTACACGTGGCGATGGGCGTTCTACATCAATATTCCTGTGGGAGCATTTGCCATATTCATGATCTCCCGCTACGTGGTGGATCCTCCCTATATCAAAGACGCGCATCCCGGAAAGTTCGATGGCATCGGGCTAGGGCTGCTGGCGGTTTGGCTCGGCGCGCTGCAAATTATCCTCGACAAAGGGCAGGAAGACGATTGGTTCGGCGCCACCTGGATTCGCTGGGCTGCGGGAATCCTTATCATAAGTTTCATCGCATTCCTGATTCGCGAGTTTCGCCACGACAAGCCCCTGGTGGATCTGCGCGTGTTTCGCCATCGTAACTTCGCCATAGGCTGCTTGCTGATTGGCCTGTTTGGCGCCGGCATTTACGGCCTGGTCACTCTGCTGCCCCTGTTCTATCAGGAACTGATGGGTTACACGGCGCTGGCCGCGGGCTGGGCAGTAAGTCCGCGCGGCATTGGAGCGATCGTCGCCATGCCCATCATCGGATACCTGACGGCGAAAATGGATAACCGCTGGCTGATCGCGTTCGGCTTCGCGATGTTTGGCGCGGCCAGCCTGTGGTTCGGAGAGGTGAATCTCGCGATCGGGCAGTGGACATTCCTGTGGGCAATTCTGATCAGCGGCTTCGGCTCAGGCTGCGTTTTCGTTCCGCTATCGACCACGACAATGGCATTCCTGAAGAACGAAGAAATCGGCAATGCCAGCGGCCTCTACAACCTGTTGCGAAATATTGGCGGCAGCATCGGCATCTCCATTGTGAACACGATCGTTTCGCGGCACGAACAGGTCCATCGCAATGAACTGGCGGGTTCACTCGACCCCGGACGGGTTTCGGTCTACGGAAGCCTCCATGGGATACAAGCCTTCTTGAGTTCCCGGGGAGCTTCCTCTACCACGGCGCTGCGGCAAGCCTACGGATTGCTCAACCTTGATCTCAACCAACAGGCGCGATTGTGGTCCTACGTAGATGACTTCCGCTACATGGCATTGGCTTGCTTCGGCTGCGTTCCGATCGTGTTTGCGCTGAAGAAAGCGGTGGCGAAGAGAGGCGCTGCGCCCGCGGCGCATTGATCTTTACAGCAAGTGCTCCAAATCGCGGGCGCCATGGATCACTCGAAGAACTGCTATTTCGTCGCCTGTGACCCGATAGAAAATCAAATGTCTCGGGAATCCGGTAATCGCCATACGGCGTAGTTCCTGAAGCTCAGGCGCGTCGAAACGACAGGGTCCACCACATTGAGGGTTTCGTTCGATGCGAAGCAAAGCGGAAGTGACGGCAACTTCCCAGCGTTCCGCTAAGAGCTGACCTGAACTGTGTTCGTACCAGTCGAATTGCTCCAGGATATCGCTGAGCGCGAGATCGCTGAGACGAATGATCAATCACCTCACTGGCGGCCGGAGTGTCCGCGCAAGGTTGCAACCAGACCCTTTTTTCGTATCTCAGTCACGGAAAGTTCGATCTTGGGGCCTTTAGCGGCAGCGATAAGGTCCTGCTCCAGCGAGTGAAGCCGCCGTTCCTTATCTTGACGAATCAACTCGCGGATGTACTCGCTGGGGGTGCCCCAGTCGCCTGATGCAACCTGCCCTTCGACATATTGTTTCAAAGGTTCCGGGAGCGAAATGTTTAGCGAGGCCATTGCCATACCTTCATATTATGGCAGTTTATGAAGGCCCAGTAAAGTCCGCGGTCAAGAATCGCAGCTCTTTCCTTAGAACGGAATATCCTCATCCGTAATCGGCCCTGATGCCGCGCCCGCATGCTCGGGCTCTGGCGTTCGCTGATCGAAATTGTTGCCGCCACCGGCCGATGCTCCACGCGAGCTGCCGCTGAATTCTCCGCCGCCACCACCTTCGCCGCGCCCGCCGAGCAGGATCAGGTCGCTGCCCACCACTTCGGTCATGTACTTTTTCTGGCCGCTGGTCTTGTCGTCCCAGGAGCGGGTCTGCAGGCGGCCTTCGATGTACACTTTGCCGCCCTTCTTCAGATATTCTCCCGCGATTTCGGCGAGCCGCTGCCATAGCACAACGTTGTGCCACTCGGTGCGGTCCTGCCACTCGCCGGCCTTATCCTTGAAGCGTTCGTTGGTGGCGATCGTCAGCTTGGCCACAGGCGTACCTTGCGGCGTGTACTTGATTTCGGGATCCTTGCCCAGATTGCCGATCAGTTGGACCCGGTTGAGACTTTTTCCTGCCATCAGAGACTCCTTTGCAGGGGTTCACTATAGCAGAATCAGCCGCGTGGAAATGGTGCGGCAAGCCAGAAAACCATGGACCAAGTCCAATTTGGGGCTGGCGGGAGCAAATAGTTAAACGCTAAAAGCTACTAGCTGCTTGAGGTATAATCCCCGCATGCCTCCTGCACCTGGAGCCACCAAAGCCATCGGCATGGTTCCCGACGAAATGAAGTGGGAACCGAAGTCCAAAGGTTTGACCACGCCGCGCAAGAAAAAGCCGAAGGAGCTTGCCGTCATCACCGAATGCTGCACGGGATGCGCCGGTTCGCCCGCTTGCGTGGAGTATTGTCCGGTGGAAGACTGCATGTTCTGGGTGCCGGACGAAGACAGCACGCCCTTCGGCCGCATCGCCGTCGATCCAATTCTCTGCATCGGGTGCAAGAAGTGCCTCAGCAAAGGCCCCGATGGCTGCTTCCTCGACGGTTGCCCCTGGGACGCCATCGCGATGGTCGACATCGCAGAAGTGGAAAAAGAAGTAGGAGCGATGGCGATTTAGTAGCGCTGGCCTCCGGTTGGCAGCCTTCCTTGCCCTAACGCGCTGTCATCCTGAGCGGAGTTGCAGAATTCACGAAGTGAATTCCGCAACGCAGTCGAAGGATCCCCCTTTATCGTCTAGCAAGATCGCCGCTGCAGGGAGTTTTCACGATCACGTCGTCCGCTTCGGCCGCCAGCATTCCTCAGTTGCAGCAAGTCCCACTTATTGCCGTAGAGATCCTCGAACACCACGACGGTTCCGTATGTCTCTTCGCGCGGCGCCTCGCAAAACTTCACGCCACGAGCAGCCATCGCGCGATAGTCCCGCCAGAAGTCGTCGCTGTGCAGGAAAAGAAAGACACGCCCGCCAGTCTGATTGCCGACGCGACTCTCTTCCTCGGGCGTCGACGCTCGGGCTAGAAGCAACTTCGTACTAGGGGAATGCGGAGGAGCCACGAGTACCCAGCGTTTCTTTTCACCCAGTCGATCGGTCGCCACCGAGTCCTCGACCAACTCGAAGCCCAGCTTCTCTGTGAAGAACGCGATGGCTTCGTCGTAGTCGCGGACGACAAGAGCGACATAGCCTAGTGTTTGCACCATGGTCATCCTGGCGAGCGGCTTAAGGCCGGCGATTAACGGCTTTCTCTGCTACGTATCGCCTTCTCCGTCTCGATGGCCTGCTGCCGCACATCATTCGAAATATCCGGAACATCGCGCTCGTAAGGAAGAATGGCGGGAAGATCGTCGGGTTGCCCGATGAGATAGAGCGCCCGTAACGCCTCCCACACTTGCTCGGTAGAAGGATCAACCACCGCGACTTCCGCGCCAGCTGCGACATTCGCTCCAGTTCCGGCCACAGAATGAATTCGCCCAGGAATCGGCGAGCGGATCTCCGCCGTGACATTCCCATATCGCAGCTTGGCAATCAATCCGCCCTGATGAATGGCCGTGCCGGGACGATCGGCGTCCACAATGCTGCCGGATTGCCGAGAAGTAATTCGCGCAGGCTGCAGTAGCGCGACAATCTGCGGATGGCCCGTAGCGTCGCCGAAGCGCACCAGCGAGAGCGCCGCATTTCCACGCACCATGGGCGACGGATCGTTCAACATCTTCAGCAATGCTTCGTGAAATCCCGCGCCGGTGGTGTCTTGTCCCATGACCCACGCGTCAGTGTTGCGCACCTCCTCCACCGGATCGCCCGCCAGGCGCACTAACTCGCGATACCATTGTTGGACGGTTGCATCGTGCCGCGTAATGCGTTCTCCAACCTGCACCAGCGCCTGTTGAATGTGCCGCGGCTTTTTTGTGTCGTGCAGATACTCGTTCAACTGCTGGTCAGAAAGTTTTCGCCCGAACCAGGTGTTCCACCAGAACAGAAACGGCATCAGGCAGATCAGCCACGCGGTTACGAAGAAGAGAATTTTCTGGTTGCGCGACATGCCGGGCCTGCCAGTCTTGCTGGTTTCGGTCGATTGGTCAGGAACCGGATTAGCAGCCATGTTTTACCGCCATCTACTCCACCACATCGGCGTCGAGTACGCGATCCTGCTCCAGATAATGCGAAACCGCGTACTGGGCCAGAAGTGGCGTCAGAACTCGGATTTCAGCACCGATCCATTCGCCCTTGGCATGAGGTCTATCGGGAGCGTGGTTGCAGCGGCCGCCGCTGCCAAACTGTGGGCCGAAGTCCGCGCTTTGAATCTGATCAAACTGTTTGATCTCGCGCCAAGCCTCATCGCCGACGGTTCCGGACACATCGATTTTCAATCGCACGACCGCCATAGAAGCAATTTATGATTGTTGATTTTTGATTGCTGATTGAACCCCAGGTTAAGACTGATCTTGTCTTTCAATCAACAATCAGAAATCATCAATCAACAATAACCTAGCTATGCGGAAACCACTGGTACAGCATGAAGTATACGAGCACTCCAGTGACGCTGACGTACATCCACAAAGGCCAGGTCCAGCGCGCGATGGCCCGATGGCGATCATAACGGCCGCGTAGCCCGCGGCTCAAAGTGATGATGACCATGGGAACAATCACGATGGCCAGCGTCACGTGAGGAATCAGCACGATGAGATAGACGATGTGCCAGAAATGGCTGCCAAGGAAACGGATGTCGCCCACGTGCGCGTGAAAATAAACATAGCAAGCCAAAAATAAAGCCGAGGACGCAACCGCGGCGATCATACACGCGCGATGCGCGGCGATTTTTCCCCGCATGATCAGGCTGCGCCCAGTGAATAGAAGCACCGCGCTGCCTCCGTTCAGGCTGGCGATAAGGGCAGGAAAGTAAGCGTATTGCTCGGCGATCAAGCGGCTGGCCTCGTGCTGCGGCGGTTGGCCATCAGAAATGCGAGTGCAAACATCACCAGCGAAAATAGAAGCAGCGTGGCCATCGCCGAAGACAGAGGGAACGTCGCTTCCATTCCTGGATAAAGCAAAGCGCGCAGCGCCTCCACCCCGTAAGTGAGAGGGTTCATGTACATGAG
>JBAVUV010000781.1:0-2099 GCA_049696955.1 Candidatus Sulfotelmatobacter sp.
AGATCTACCTGAGACCCAAATCTGTCTGCTGCAGCACCCAGTCGCGTTTCTCGCCTTCGATCGCCCGTTCCCAGTACTCACCGATCAGCAACCCACTCGGGTTTTGCTCCGACCGCTTTTCCACTAACAGCCTTACGCGGAATTCGCTTACCACTTTGTCTATGGTTTCGTTGTGCTCATGAATGTGGTGGATTTCTTTGACACCGAATGCCGTGTAGGTGAGTGGGTCGTCCTTGGAAGCTTCGAGCGAACGTATCTGAAATTCCGATGTGGTCTGATCGTCTTCGATCTTTCCGATAAAGTCATCCTTCTGCATGCCGGCGTAGGCGGTGCGCCGCAGGTTGGCAGTCATCATGTTTAAACTGTCAGCCCAGTTGCGGCTCACATTGGTCGGCGAAAAATTCAGATAGCGTTCCAGGAACAAGCGTACGAAAGCCCGTTTCTCAAACTCGCTTGGCTCCGATCCCAGGCCTTGCGTCACTGAAATACCCGGTTTTGTCGCACCAAGAACCGTTGCCAGTCCGTTCTCATCCACACGAATGACTGTGGGAGGCTGCAGACGGACATAGACGGCGAAAGCCAGCGCCACCATCGTGATTGGAATGCATAGGAAGGCCAGCACCATCGCCCGATTGGCATAAGCGCGCAGGATCCCATCATGCTCGTAATAGTGGCTGTATCGGACCTTCTCAGGTGTATCGGCTTCTTCAGACGGGTTTTTCTTTTTCAACCACATGTTCGCGTTCCTTCTTGGTGTTCAACGACAATCAATGACGCCGGCCAAACAAACGGCCGAAAAACTTTCCGATATAAAAGAAGATCAGGGTCGTGATGCTGTACGGCCGGAACTTCGTCCCTTGCGGTTCCCAGATCGGCGGCTGCCTCCACATAGAAACCTCCTCTGCCAAAGCTAATTGTTCTCGGCATTGTTCCTTCCCGTGGCTCTTCCGAGCGCCCTCCCCACGTTAAAACTGACGACTTGGGTGACCGAATGGGGTCGATAGCTGGACCCATGTCGGTCACCGCGGCCCGACATCGCAACAGCGGCATCTCGGTTGCCAGAACCTTCGTTGTGGCCTGTGGCAGGCAGGACGGGGCTGCTGTTGCTGTTCATCGCGCTCGCAACTCCCGAGCGAATGAAATCGGGCATTGAGGGAGTAGGGGGCGCTGTGGACGACGCCAGGACAGTAGACGTGGACGAAGTGCTCGCACCGCCCGAAGCTGTAGCGCCGGCAAAAGCCGGACTGGCTCCCGCCGCAAAACCGCTGACTCCAGCCAGGGCAGCGCCGGCCGCAACCCCGCCCGCTCTCACCAGCGCAAAGGCTGTTGACCCGACATCGCCCGAGATGATCCTCTTGGCAATAAAGGGAATCAGGGCTATGGCTAGCGCATAAAAGATACTGACCAGCCCAAGTAGGATCGAGTCCCCCGCGCCCTTCAGGAAACCTAGGAACCCATTGCCTAGGATGTTATTGACCTGGTTGACCTGAATGGCGGTGATGAGCGCGCCGAATACAGCGTAGAGAATGCCCCAGGCATTCCAGATCATGACATTCAGGGCATACACCTTCCCCAACTGACCGGCCCCGGAAATGGGAATGAGGGCGAGCACCAGAGGGCCGACGACGTAGAGCACTGCGCCAAACAGAGTGTAGAAAAAGCAGAACACGATCATTGCCAGGGCGTAGAGAAGATAAGCAACCACGAGCAGAACCACTGTGATTGTGGCGGCCGCGTCGCCGGTGATGATGTCCGTAAGGGTCAATGAAGGGTTGTTGGCGAACTGTTGCTGAAGCTGTCCCATCCAGCTCTGGAACATGTCTCCCGCACCGGAACTGCTGCCGATGAAGTTCGCCACCGTGTTGAACGAGCCGTTGACGCCGCGAAACACCGTCGCCCAGTTGGATACGATCATGGCAACGATCAGGTACTTGATGGCCGTTCCAGCGAGTGCCTGCAGATCGCCTCCACGAAATGCCGCCTGATAGAGTCCGATCAAAAAGCCAACCAGCAGAATGGCGAACGCGAAGTTCGTGACCGTTGAGATAATGGCTGTGCCATCGATGCTGGCTAGCGCCGTGTTCTGTAGTTGCTGGAAA
>JBAVUV010000782.1:0-3168 GCA_049696955.1 Candidatus Sulfotelmatobacter sp.
AGTCACCGCCGAACTTGAGAAAAAGAGCGACGAAGGCACGAGAGCAGCGCATAAACGCTGGGGAGAAGTCAGAAAACAACGTGATGCCGCACCCAATGGGTCACCCATGCCAGAGCCAATGCAAGAAGAGATTAGATTAGAAGAGAATAAAACCTCTTCGTCCGAACCCAAAACCGGTTCGGACGGGAAGGTTGCTCCTTCAAGGAATCCCAAGAAGGCCAAAAAACATGCTGCCTTTAAGGCATTACTCCAGAACTGTTACGAGTATCTGAATCCCGGCGAAGAGATGCCATGGGATGGCTCAGACGCGAAACAGCTCGATTCGGTCGCTAAGTCCGTTCCGACTCTGGACGAGGATAAATTCCATAAATGGCTTTTGAATTGCGCAGCCAGTGAAAACATCAACCCAGCGGACAGGCCGAGGGTTTTTCTTCCGAGGATTAATAGCTATGGCAACGGCCCGCTAGATAAATTCGGAAGACCGAAAGCTGGCCGCGCAATGTCTGTCAGCAAGGTGGTCGGAAGCGCGCTAGAAAACGAGCGAAGAGTTCTTGAGGAAGCTGGGGTGCTTACTCAATGAGCACCGTTAACCTAAACCTCGACCTGACCCGCGAGCTTCCCGCGAGCATTGACACCGAACGTTCCATCCTTGGCGCAGTCCTCCTCGATGGCAGTGCATACGACGAAGCAGCCGAATGCCTGGGCGTAGGGGATTTCTATCTCGACTCGCACCGGCGAATTTACCGGGCGATGCAGCGCCTAAGAGAGGCGTCACTTCCGCCCGACGTAATCTTGCTTACCGACGAACTGAGTAAGACAAAAGAGCTAGAACCCATCGGCGGCCCTGAATATATAGCGAGCCTGTTAAGCGGCCTGCCAGATCGGCCGTCGATCAGCCATTACGTGCGGATCGTGAAAGAGAAAAGCCGATTGCGCGGATTAATCAATGCCGCACAATTGGCAATCGCAAAGGCACTCGACAGTGAAGCGTCTAGCGACATTGCAGGCGGCATGCTCGAAACAATTCTTAACATCGAAGCCCAGACGAGGGAAAATCATGCGCTCACCGGCCGCGACTTCATGCCCGAAGTGTTGCGAGAACTGGAGGCGCAGTCACAATCAGGCGGCTTGGTGGGACTGCCGACAGGTCTTGACCCGCTCGATGCATTAACCGGCGGCCTGAGAAAAGGAGAGTTGGTTGTCATCGGAGCACTACCTGGCGCTGGAAAAACAGCCCTCGCTACCCAAATCATCGGCGCGAATGCTGAGGCCGGAAACGGAGTGGGCGTCTTTAGTCTTGAAATGAGCCGTTGGGATCTCGGCAGGAGATTTCTCTCCGCCGTAACTTCCGTGAGCGCGACGAAAATCCGCAAGCCTCAATACATCGGAAAAACTGACTGGCCGGCATTGGCACGGGGTGCTGGGGAAATATCAGAGTGGCCCGTCTGGATTGACGACACCGGGAGCGTGAGCATAGCGGAACTATTGGCGCGGGCGCGTTTGTTTATCCAGCGGATGAAAGCGAAATTGATCGTCGTGGACTACCTTCAATTAGTTCGTGCGGAGGCCCGCGACATTCGAGAACGTGTTGGCAAAGTTGCCGACGCACTTCGGCAGTTAGCCAAGGCAGAGCAGATTCCAGTGGTTCTACTTTCGCAGCTTCGCCGACCGCAGAATGTCAACGATCCGCCGACAATCATAGATTTACGCGAATCCGGAGAAATAGAGGCCCATGCGCACGTCGTGCTACTGATTCACGCACCAGTAGCGGCGGACGGAAAGAACATGGGCGAGGATGTCATCATCGTGGCAAAGAATCGCAACGGAGCGCGCGGGCCTATCCCGGTGATGCTGAATGTACACAAACTCAAGTTCTATCCGCCTGAGGTCCACCGAACCCAGGTGAGAGCGTCGGAAGAATCGGGCGACGAAAACCTATGATTGTGGAACGACAACAACCCGAATGGATGGATCTGAAGGCGCTGCGAGGGCACGCATGCGTTTCGGAGCGGACATTGCGGGAATGGATTCATAGGCCTACTGATCCTCTGCCTGCCGTGCGAGTCGGCGTGAAGATACTGGTTCGTCGAAGCACTTTTGATCACTGGCTCGAAAATCACAGGATCGAGGCAGTTGACGTTGGCTGTATTGTGGATGAGATGGTTGCGGGATTGACAGGCCCAAACTGATGGGAGTGAAGATTCGAAAACGGGGCGGCAAGTGGTATGTGTTCGTGAATTACCACGGGCGCCGCAAAGCCAAGTGTGTCGGTGCAAGCCGAGAGCTCGCCGAAAAGGTACGGCGGCAGCTTGAGGCCAAACTTGCCTTGGGTGACCTCACGCTGTTTCACAGCAAGGGTGAGAAAACTCAGACGTTCGGCTCCTACGCAGACAAGTGGTTGAAGACCTATGCCAGGGTCGAATGCAAAACCTCCACCGCCGAAGGATACGAGGGAGTGATCGAGCAGTATCTCAGGCCGCGCTTTGGGAACCGAGCCCTGGATCAGATCGAACGCGATGACATCAAGGCGATGATCAATGAACTGATCGCGAAAGAACTCTCGCGCAATACGGTCCGGAACGCCCTGTGTGTAATCAGAGGCATTTTCAACGAAGCCATTGAGGCCGGAATCGTCGAGGTAAACCCTGCCGCACGTCTTGGTCGCTTCACGCGGATCGCTAAGGGTTCTGAGGTTAAAGGAATTTCGCTCACCCCAGCAGAAGTCGAAACGTTCCTCCAGGCAGCCAAAGAAATATGCCCTGAGTATCATCCGCTGTTTCTGATGGCACTGCGCGCGGGCCTTCGCCGCGGCGAGCTCGTTGCCGTTCAGTGGGGAGACATTCAATTCGGGAAAGATGAGGAAGATGGAAATCGCTTCATCGTCGTCCAGCACAACTACGTACGACGCGAGCACACCACCACCAAGAGCAAGAAAAGCCGTCGCGTGGATATGTCGCGAGAACTGAGGCGAGTGCTGGTTGAACTCCGCGACAAGCGTTTACTCGCGTCCTTCCTGAAGGGGAAGAATGATATCTCCGATGAACTGGTGTTCCAAACGCCGGACGGGACGATTCTGGACCCTGACAATCTTTACCATCGCTACTTTCAGCCGGTGCTCACGAAGGCCGGGTTGCGGAAGATCAGGCTGCATGATCTGAGGCACACCTT
>JBAVUV010000783.1:0-8886 GCA_049696955.1 Candidatus Sulfotelmatobacter sp.
GTGCACCGCCCACGGTCCCAGGCTGCCAACTCTCATCCGACGCAGATAGCTGCACTCCGGATCCGACCAACCCGATCCAGTCTTTTTCCTTCCACTCCCTCGTGTTGCCTTCCGGGAAAGTGGGTACAGTCTGCGAGGAGAATCAGAGTCCCTTCTGGAATGAAGCTCATAACGATTGGGATTACACGAACCCGGCAGATCAGCCCGCCGAGGTCGACTCCAGCGGCGCTCCCAACCCTCCGCTGAACGGCTTCGTCTTTACGGCCGCTTATGACGCCCGATCCAACGGTTTCATGGATGTGAATGGCGTTCGGGGCATGGGGTATTTCCAAGATGCGGACCTGAATTTCTACTACTCGCTGGCCACGGACTTCGGCACCTCCGACCGTTGGTTTTCTCCCGTCATGGATCGCACGCAGATCAATCGCGCCTATATGTATGCCGCCACTTCTCAGGGATACGCCTATCCCCCCGGAGGGGGAACGGACGACAGTAAACCATTCACGGCCAAAACGATCTTTGAGGCACTTCAGGACGCGGGCATCAATTGGAAGGTTTACGTCGATCCTACGAACACTCTCTATAAAAACTCGTCAGGGGTCACGGAAGATTGCAGCACCGAAGCTGCAGGAGAAGCCCAGGACATGTGCCTGGCCGGCTCCTCGTATATGAACCAGTTCGTCTATGAAGCTCAGATTCAGAACGCTGCAACCGGCCTGTGGCAGCACTTTGCCCCGATCTCGCAATTCGCAATCGACCTGCAGGATGATGCAACTTTCCCCCAATTCGCCTACATCGAGCCCGCCTCCAGTGCCGGCCTCGATGAGCATCCCTCCGATGCCGATGGCTCGCCGGTCAACGTTCAACTAGGCGCTCAATACGTGCAGACGAATGTCGTCAAGCCTTTCCTCCAGAGCCCGACCTGGCAGGATTCCGCGATGATTTTCACCTATGATGAAGCGGGCGGCCTCTACGACCACGTTTCTCCCCAGCCGGCCACTCCGCCAGGCGACGATCTTTCCCCATTCGACTTGGTTAGCGGCGACATCTGCGACAAGACCGGTGAATCACTCGGAGTAGGTACCTGCACCTTCGGATGGACCGGCTACCGCGTTCCCTTAATCGTCATCTCGCCATACTCGCGCCAGAACTTTGTCTCGCACACGGTGCGGGACACCACTGCGGTCTTGAAGATGGTTGAAACACGTTTCGGCTTGAGCCAGCTCACCAATCGCGACGGTTCTCAACCGGACATGACCGAGTTCTTCGATTTCGTGGGCAAACCCTGGGCCACCGCGCCAACCCCGCCCACTCAGAACGCGGGCGGCACTGGCGGAATTTGCGATCAGACGCCGCCCGCGGCCTGGAACGAACCGCCAGAGGTTCAGGTCAAAGTAACTGGCTCCGGCTTAGTCTCGAGCAGTCCCACTTCTGCCATCGACAACTGCACGATAGATTGTACGGGAGTATTTTCCACTGGCACGGTCGTCACGCTTACTGCCACGCCCGACACAGGCTCAACCTTTACAGGCTGGGGTGGAGCGTGCAGCGGGACCACCACATGTAGCGTCACGCCGACTACTTTGTCGATTGTCACCGCGACCTTTACGCCGTAACGGGAAAACGGTGAAGTTACAGGCTGACGAGCTCGCGCGTAATGGGATAATAGCCCGGTGACCTTCCAGCGGGCTGTTGGATTCTGTCTTATTTTCTTAACGACCTCGTGCTTCGCGACGACGCGGCACTACTACATCGCCGCCGAAGACGTCACCTGGGACTATGCTCCCAGCGGCCACGACCTGCTCAGCGGCGAGCCATTGCCGCAGCCTTGGCTGCTCAAACGAGAGTGGCCGAAGACCCGCTTCATCGAATACACGGACGGCACGTTTACCACAAAGAAGCCCCAACCGGAGTGGCTGGGAATTCTTGGTCCCGTCATTCGCGCGGAAGTGGGAGACGATGTGCTCGTCGAGTTCCTTAACCGTACCCACCTCGCTCACAATATTCACCCGCATGGCTTGCGCTACGACAAGAACAACGAAGGTACTCTTTATATTCCTTTCGGCAGAGGCGATCGGGTGCGCCCTGGAGGAAAGTACACCTATCATTGGTTCGTCACCCCGGACAGCGGCCCGGGACCGGGGCAGCCGAGCTCAATCGTCTGGTGGTATCACGCTCACGAGTCGACTGAGATCAATGCCGGATTACTCGGACCCATCATCGTCACCGCCAAAGGCAACGCCAACCCCGACGGCTCTCCAAAGGAAGTGGATCGCGAATTTGTCGCCTCATTCATGATCTTCGATCAATTGAACGGCAAGCCCGGCGGATTGTTTTACGCCATCAACGGCTTCATCTTCGGCAACCTTCCGGGCTTGACGATGAAGCAGGGCGACCGCGTGCGCTGGTATTTGCTGGGCATGGGAAACGAGATCGACCTGCACAGTCCGCACTGGCACGGCGAGACCGTCACCTACGAAGGCCGGCATACAGATGTGGTTGAACTTCTTCCCGGCAGCATGAAAACCGTCGACATGCTCGCTGACAATCCCGGTACCTGGATGTTTCATTGCCATGTAGAAGACCACATGGAGTCGGGGATGATGGCGGTTTACACCATCTACGTTCCCCCCCGGCGCGCCTGCCCCATTGCTATCACCGCGGGAGATTTTTGGAAGCATCCGGAAACCTTCTCCTTGACCGTGAAAAACACCGGCAGCAAGACGATCACAGGCCTGATTCTCACTCCTGAAATGTTTTTGGCGCCGCAGGACTTGCGGCGTCCCTTCAACATGCAATGGTCGTCGGCAAAACCCATTTCTCCTGGGCAGGAGCAAACTATCGAACATCCGGGGGTGCCAGCGGCGAGCGCTCAAACCGTCATGGGTTGGGCCTTGCTTCCGAGTTCGGTGAAGTATGAAGATGGAATGAACTGGCGCCCGGAGAGTGAAGGCGAGTGTTTTAGCGTAATCTGGCGCGACCCGCAGCATCCCGATATGCCCGTTTTACCGCCGCGGCAGATCGAAATGAATCCGGATTAGAAATCCGAGATCATCTCTTTTATCTCTTGGTGCGCCTCAAGTTGCGAAGGCAAGAACACATCATCGCTCTTTATCATGACGCTGCTTTTCTATTCCGTCGAATGAACGAGAGCCCTCGCTTCAACTCGGCGGAGAGATCGGTGTTTTCCGTGGCCACGTGCACTGGCTTGCCCGACTCCTTGCCCATCCATGCATCCAATTCTGCGGGCGTAGCTGTTACGTAACGGCCCTCGTGGTGGACCGGCATTCCCTCTGTTCCCCAACGCTGGACAACGGAAACGGGCTCGCCGAGAAAACCGGCAATCTGCTGCCAGCCTTTGAGTACGGCGTCCTGACCGTGCGCTCGATTCGTTTTTTTCGTCGATTTGGATGGTTTCGCCACTGCGTCGGTTCACCGCCAGATTCACGATCTCCGCGACATCTTGGATGATCAGCCGACCTGCAATGTTCGTTTAAAAAAGTGGGCCGACAGCAGACCGAGTCCGGGACTCACCCTGCCGAACACAGTCCTGCCGCCAGCCCATCCTGTCGCTTACGTTAAGCCAACTTCCGAGCCTTGCCGGCGCCACTGCGTTTTTCCTGCGTTGCAGTCTTGCTGCGTCCTGTATGCGCGCTTCCATTGCCGCTCCCAGCCGAATCCAAGTTCTCCACTCCCTGTTCGAGCTCAGGCAATTGAACGATCTCCCAATCCCCGCCTTCATTCCACGAACCGCGGGCATCGGTCTCGCCCTCGTCACCTGTTCCAGTCGAGTCATTGAAGTATTGATTCACGAGTACCGGGGTCGGCTGAATCTTGCCGATGGAGAACGGATCTTTCCCTAAGCTCTCCAGCGCCAACGTGAAGGCCTTCATATGGGTAATCTCGCGGGTCATCAAAAACTGCAACGCGTCTTTCGATCCTTGGTCGTCACAGAAGTTGATCAGCCGTTCGTAAACGATCTTGGCTCTCGCCTCTGCCGCAATATTGCTGCGAAGGTCCACATCCAGTTCGCCGGTGATTTTCAGGTAATCGGCAGTCCACGCATCGCCCATGGAATTGAACAAGCTCACTCCGCCTCCGCCCGCGATTGCAATCAGCGGGTCGTCCGCGGCGGCATCCACTTGCTTCTTCATGGGCTTCAAGTGCATGCGAGCCAGCGTACCCACCACTTCCAGGTGACTGAGTTCTTCCGTTCCGATATCCATCAGCAAGTCTTTACGTTCAGGATCTTCACAGTTCAGCCCTTGAATTGAGTACTGCATGGCGGCGGCCAGTTCTCCATTCGCTCCGCCAAACTGTTCCAACAACATATTCCCGAATCTTGGATCGGGTGTGCCAACGTTAACCGTGTACATGAGCTTTTTTATGTGGTGATACATGAATTCTCCTTGAATGATTTTTGCCGCGAGCGTGCGGCTTGTGAATTGCTAATCGCTTGCCCTTTGAGTTGTTACTTAAGGAATATGCCTGCGTAGGGAGTGTAGCAATCGAAGGACTGCCGTAGACTTTCGAAAATAATCCCGTAAGTGTTGGTCCGCCGGCTGCGCCGGATTGCGCGGTGCGGATCAGCTGGTCGCCAAAAGCTTTTCAATTCGAATGGGCAGCTCGCGCACACGCACCCCTGTGGCGTGATACGTCGCGGAGGTAAGCGCTGACGCGCAGCCAGTCAAACCTATTTCTCCAATTCCTCTCGCGCCGTATTCATTCAGAATGGTGTCGGGATAATCCAAAAACTCAACCTCGACGTCGGGAACATCAGCATTCACCGCGACCAGATAGTCGGCGAAATTATTGTTGATCGGTTGACCGCTGCGCGGGTCGTAGACCGTCTCTTCCAGCATGCCCATTCCAATTCCCATGGTCACCGATCCCTGGATCTGATTGCGCGCAGTCTTCGCATTAATCATGCGCCCGCCATCGATCACAGTCAGCCAACGGGTTACGCGCAAACGCACAATTTCGGGATCGTAGGAAACCTCACAGAAATGCGCCCCGAACGAATGGATTGAATATTTCTTTTGCTCCGGAGTCGAATCGGTTTTTGCATGGCCATCCAAACCAACCAGCTTGGCCGCTGTGAGAATGTCCTGAAAGGGCACACCGGCCTCAGGCGTCTTATCTTCTGCATGCACTCGTCCTGCGGTCATCTTTAAAGTTTTCGGATCCGCCGCACGGAACGGTGAGCTCGGAGTTGCGACCGCAGCTTTTAACACAGCCTGGACCGCATTCTCCGTCGCTTTCACAATCGCGGGAATCACGCTGGCAGTAGCGGACGAACCTCCAGATGTCGGTCCCGGCGGAAGTGAACTATCGCCCAGTATCACGTGCACCTTCTCGACAGGAATGCCCGTTTTGTCGGAAACGATTTCAGCAAAGACCGTATAGGTTCCAGTTCCAATATCCTGGGTGGCGCAGGATGCACGCGCAGTTCCGTCGGCCAGAAGCCGCACTCGCACCTCGGCGCCTCGCTGATGGCCGGGCCAGGTGCAGGTTGCCATGCCCCAGCCAAGAATCTCTCCGTTCCTGGTCATCGAGCCGACTTTCGGATTTCGCTTGCTCCAGCCAAATCGCTCCGCCCCCCTTTGATAGGCTTCGCGCAGATGTTTGCTCGACCAGGGAAGGTTGGAGCCTTCATCCTGCTCGGCGTAATTGCGCAGGCGAACTTCCACTGGATCAAGGTTAAGCTTCACCGCCAGTTCGTCCATCGCGGATTCGAGCGCGAACAGCGCTGGAGTTCTTCCTGGTCCGCGCATTGGCGTTGGAGTGCCGGTATTAAGCGCGACCTCCTGCTGCTGTGCCGACACATTCGGGCAACTGTAGAGCATGGCGGTGGGGTCCACGCAGTCTTCCAGATATTTGTCGACCTTGGATGTGCTCTGGAAAATCTCGTTTCTAAGGGAAATCATCTTGCCGTCACTGCCGGCGCCAATGCGAATCCGCTGCTGGATCATCGGTCGATGGCCGACGCTTGTGAACATCAACGCACGCGGCACCGCAAACTTCACTGGTCGCTTCACGTAGCGCGCTGCCGCTGCCGCAACCCACGAATGCGGCCACGGAAACAACTTGCAGCCAAAACCGGAGCCGATGAAAGGAGAGATTACTTCGATGGATTCGAGCGGCATTCCCAACACTTGAGAGGCCACGTTGTGGTGATTCACAACTCCCTGAGAACTCTCGTACAACGTAATCTTGTCTTGATCTTTATTCCACACCGCAATCGTGCCATGCATTTCCATCGGATTGTGAGTCTCGACAGGAGTCACGTAGGTCTCATCGAGTTTCACCTCGGCTTGGTCGAATGCCGAATCCGCTTGCCCACGGGAATAGTTCGTCGGCCCCGACTGACCCTTGTTAGAGGGCTCTTGGCCCATGGCAGCGTGAGCAGCCGCATCCAGTTTCACCTCTGGCGGCTTCGCGTCGTACTCGACGCGCACATGAGAAGCGGCATCCTGCGCCTGCTCGAACGTGTTAGCGACAACCAGCGCTACATATTGCCCCCAGTAATAAATATTTTCATCTTCAAATGGCGGCCTGCTCTCGCCGGGACGGCTGGATTCCTCGAGCGACCCCGCGGGATGATAAAGCTTTTCGATGTTGCCGTGGTGCAGGATCGCGAGCACACCCGGCATCTTCTCCGCCTCGGCTGTGTCAATGTTCTTGATCCGGCCATTGCCGATCGTGCTTGCGACTGCCACGCCGTAAGCGACATTTTCTATCGGATGTTCCACTGCATAAGGGGCTCGTCCTGTGACTTTAAGTTTGCCGTCGATGCGGGTTACGGCCTGGCCAATCACTGAGGTACTCATTCCAATTCTCCTCGATACTTCTGCCGGCAAATCATTGTCAGTTCGGGTTACGTGCTCTGCGTCACAACCTTCAACGCCCTTTTCAATGTTCGCTTCGCGAGTTCTACCTTAAATGCGTTGTCGCGAAGCGGCTTCGCATCGCGCAAAGCAGCATCCGCGGCGGCGTTAAAACTTGCCTCGCTCGCGTCCTGACCTTCCAGAGCTTTTTCGGCTTCCATCGATCGCCAAGGTTTTGTCCCCACACCCCCGAGGGCAACCCTTACTTGCTGCATTCGCCTGCCTTGCATCTGTACCACCACAGCGGCAGAGGCCAACGCAAATTCGTAAGAAGCGCGATCGCGACGCTTGAGATAGTAAGAACGCGTTCCGCTAGCGAGTGCAGGCAAAGTGACATGTGTGACCAGGTCTCCGGAGACCAGCACATTCTCGCGATTCGGAGTTGAGCCGGGCACGAAATAAAATTCATTCAGCGGAACCGCTCGTTCTCCTTTCGGTCCACGAATGTGGACCGCCGCCTCCAGCGCCATCATGGCCACAGCCATGTCTGAAGGATGAGTGGCAATGCAATGTTCGCTCGTACCGAGAACAGCATGGATGCGGTTGAATCCGTCAAGCGCAGCGCATCCGGAACTGGGTTCGCGTTTGTTGCACGCGTAAGCCGTGTCGCGAAAGT
The DNA here is from genome assembly GCA_049696955.1 of Candidatus Sulfotelmatobacter sp. GTDB lineage: Bacteria > Acidobacteriota > Terriglobia > Terriglobales > Acidobacteriaceae > Sulfotelmatobacter. Next base: position 7,504 of record JBAVUV010000783.1, read on the forward strand.
AATAGCAGCGAGTACGCTGCAGCAGATTTCCGCCAGTCGTCGCCATGTTGCGAAGCTGCGGAGAAGCACCCGACAACAGAGCCTGAGAAAGCACCGGGTATTCCCGCTGAATGGTCGCATCGTGCGCCAGATCGCTGTTGCGCACCATGGCGCCGATTTTCACTCCGCCACCCGGCATCTCCTCAATTTTGCCGAGCGCGAGCAGGTTAATATCCACCAATGTGGTAGGGCGCTCCACGTTAAGCTTCATCAGGTCAATTAACGTGGTCCCACCCGCAACGAATTTGCTGTGCGGCACCGTGCCAGAAGTTATTGCGCCCTGGATGTCGTGAATTTTTTGGTAATGAAATGCCTGCATGATTATTCCTCGCTCCGCTTAAGCGCGCTTGCGCGCTTCCTGCACCGCGGCCACAATGTTGGGATACGCCCCACAACGGCAGATGTTTCCGCTCATGCATTCGCGAACGTCGTCGTCATTCTGCCCGCAAGGTTCTTTCAGCAAAGCTGCGGCTGACATGATCTGGCCGGAGGTGCAGTAGCCGCACTGAAAGCCATCGTGCTCCAGAAACGCAGCCTGCACCGGATGCAGTTCCCCGTTTTTTGATAAACCTTCAATGGTGGTGATCTGATCGCCCTGATGCATGATGGCGAAGGTGAGGCATGAGTTCACTCGGCGTCCGTTGACGTGCACCGTGCAAGCTCCGCACTGGCCGTGGTCGCATCCCTTTTTCGTTCCGAACAATTGCAGGCGTTCGCGCAAAGTATCGAGAAGAGTTACACGCGGTTCAAGTTTGAGATGGTAATCGCGGCCATTAACGTTGAGCACGATCGCCACCGGCGGAGCGTCCCCTACTGGCGTCCCCGGTGGTGCGGGCGAAGTTTCTACCTGAGCGGCAGTAATGGTCTGCAATAACGGCACAGACGAAACGGCGATTCCACTGGCGCTAAGCCGCGCCAGAAAAGAACGCCGGGTAACTCCGAGCCTGCTGCCTGTGCTTTCGGTTTGGCCTGTTTGTCCCGTCGATTCCGCGATGAGAGGTGACGCCAGCTCAGGCGCTTTCTCGTCTTTCATGAATTCACCCCCTTCAGTCTGGCAAGGGAATGTCTTGCCGATGTCTACAGTTGGGCGTTGGATTCTCCACAGTGCTTTCGGGTTGGCTTTAATTCTGTTCGAAGGGATGAATAAATCGAAGAGCTAGAACATAAAACTTGGGGCCTGCCTGCGGCGAAAGGTCAGGCAGGTTTTTTGCTGTAGTGCGGCAGAGTTCGACACCAAAGTAATTCTGTATTCAGTTTCGGCGAGCGAGGGCCGTCTGGCCCGGTACCAGTTTGACTGGTCGGTCTTGGGACTGTATGCTTTTTCGGTTCATGTCCGTCATCCGC